>NZ_PJBB01000003.1:3215000-3500000 GCF_002836595.1 Tenacibaculum sp. Bg11-29 | reverse complement strand
GGCTTATGTATAGTTCCCGACCTTCGGGTCGGGACGCAAACTCTTTTGATAATTTACGATATGATTTTACTAATATGTTAACTTATACAGTTGTAATATACTGAAACAATTTAAGGTGATTATCGCAATGGGGCTCACCTCTTTCCATCCCGAACAGAGAAGTTAAGCCCATTTGCGCCGATGGTACTGCCAATGGTGGGAGAGTAGGTCGTTGCCTTTCTTTTAAACCTCAATCTAGTTATAGATTGAGGTTTTTTTTTGCCCTAAACTTGAAAACAAACAATTAGTATTTAATAAAACTACCAATCTAACTAGGGAGATAAGTATTATAGATAAGTTGTTGTTCGAAAATATGAATTTATAAGAATACGTTATTAAGGAACTTTACTAAAGTATTGTTTTAAGTAATTTAAGAGTTGTGTTTTGATTCAAATAAGAAGAATTAGAAGCCTTTACAGTACCAAATTTATTTTTTGACAACTTAACTTATTCTTTAATTAAACTAAGCATAATATTGCGTAAAATTAATAGTTTATTTTTACCTCAGTTATTTCCTTAGCCAATGTTTTTTAACTTATAAATCGAATTATTGTTTCTTTTTCGCTCCATTTTTTATTTTTATATTCATAAATTATTATTTCTGAACTATAATCAAAAGAAAATAATTTTTGAGAAATTTGAATATATGCTAAATCAAAAGTTTCATTGAATATTGGTTTAGAAATAGAGCAATAACCTTTTTCACAATTAATCTCAATCCATTTCCAAAATTTACGTTTAGATTTTAATTCATTGTATTGCTTTTCCGTTATGACTTTTTTGTTAAGAGTTGCTCCTTTTATTATTTTAAATTCATTGAAAAAATCTACTTGATTCTTAAGATGTAAGCTGTCTTTTATATTAAGATATTGGTTAGCTTTTTCTCCAATATCAAAAAAAATAGAACTTGTAAATACTTTTCGACTTTCAGAAATACAACTTGAAGATAGATAAGAACCGTTTTTATCTATTAGAATTTGAGTAATCAATTCAACAGTCTTTTTTAGATCTAAATGAATATTTTTATTTGTTTCAATTTTAGATTTGTTTTTACAACTTAAAGTCAGAATTATAATTAATGATAATATGTAGGATTTCGTCTTTTTCAAATGTTAGGCAATTAGTTGCGCTAAAGTTAATTATTTAAACCTTAAACTCTCGTTGTCGTTTTGCTTCAAAAGTTAAAATAGCAGCTGCTACAGAAACATTCATTGAGTCAATTTGCCCTTGCATAGGTATATTTATGTTTTGAGTTGCTTTATCTCTCCAAACTTGTGTTAAACCTGTTGCTTCGGTACCAACAACTAATGAGGTAGGTTGGGTATAGTCATTTTTATGGTATTCGTTTGAGTTTTGTAATGTAGCACTGTAAATGTTAATATTATTTTTTTGTAAGAAATCAATAATTTCTTCAGAACTACCAATACCAATTTGGTTGGTAAAAAGACAACCAACACTCGAACGAACAATATTAGGGTTGAACAAATCTGTTTTTGGGTTTGCTATAAAAACAGCATCAACATTAGCGGCATCGGCAGTACGAAGCATTGCACCAATGTTACCTGGTTTTTCAATTGCTTCTAATACTAATACAAGTGGAGTATTGGTGTTAAATTTTATTGCATCTAAACCAAAATTTTTAGCTTTTACTACAGCTATTACACCTTCGGTAGTATCGCGATAAGCTATTTTTTGATAAATTTCTTTTGTAATTTCAATACAATTTTCGGTATGTTTTGTCAGTTCTTTTAAACTTTCATCAGAAAACATATTGGCTACAAATAAAAGGGTTTCTATTTGATAATTACCTTTAATAACTAACGAAATCTCACGTTGTCCTTCTACTAAAAAGAGTCCTTTCTTTTTTCGTTCACGAGATTTATCTTGTAGTTTTAATAAATCTTTAATAAAAGGATTTTGTATGCTGCTAATCTGTTTCATAACGACAAAAATACCCAATATTGGGTATTTTTGAGGCTATTTATAAAACTATTGTAAAATTGAATTATAATTATTGTTTTAGATACATCATAAACAACGCTATTACGATGAATTTCACTTTATAACTAATCTTGAAACTTATATTACGTAATTAAAAGATTCCTTCACTTTGTTCGGAACGACGAATTTTATAATGTTTCTTTTTTATTGTTGATTTTTATATTTGTTTGAATAACGTTTCCATAATTTTGTTTGGTGCGATTCTAAGCTAATTTTTCTACCTTGTATAAAAGCATTTGATAAAATATTAGTTCGCATATCTAAAGCATCACCTTCAGAAATAAATAGGGTAGCATCTTTACCAACTTCTAAAGTACCTACTTTATCATCAAGACCTAAAATTTTTGCATTGTTCTGTGTAATTAACTGTAGCGCTTTTTCTTTACCTAAGCCATAAGCAGCGTAAGTACCAGCGTAAAATGGCAAGTTACGCGTGTTCATACGTTCCATATCACCTTCCATACCTAAACCAATTAAAATACCTGCGTCAGATAATATTTTAGCAGCACGAAAAGGTAAATCATAATCATCATCTTCTCCTTCTGGTAAACGATGAGCTCGTTCTAAAATTACTGGAATATTGTTTTCTTTTAACAAATTGGCAACTTTATCAGCTTCTTGACCATGAACAATAACCATATTTTTAACACCTATTTTTTTTAAGGTATTTACAGCATCGGTAATTGCTTTTTTACCGCTTACGTGAATAAACATTTTTTGAGCCCCGTTTAAAACTCCCTGTAAGGCTTCATAAGGTAAAATTTTAGGTAATTTCTTACTAGCTAAATATGCTTTAGCGTTATTAATGTATTTTGTAATCTGATTAATGTTTTTCTGATAGTTTTTATTTGGTTTTAAACCAGGGTCTTCACCTAACCACCAGCGTCCGCTACTAAAGTTACTAGGCCAATTCATGTGAACACCATCATCCTTTTTTAAAAGCGCATCCTCCCAATTCCAAGCATCAAACTGTACTACAGACGATGTTCCTGAAATTACGCCACCACGTGGAGTAATTTGTGCCATTAAAACCCCGTTTGGCCTCATGCTTTCAATTACTTTACTTTCTGTATTATAAGCAATAATACTTCTAATGTGAGGTAGCATAGCGCCAACTTCATCAAAATCTCTTGTGGCTCTTACTGCATCTATTTCAGCTAAACCTAATGAGCTGTTAGCTGCAATAAAACCAGGATACACATGTTTATCCTTTGCATTGATTATGGTTCCACTACGGGCAATTCTCATCATTGCGCTTCCAACGAAAGTTATTTTTCCGTTAGAAAACATAATTAAAGAGTTTTCAATTACTTGTCCGTTACCTAAATGTGCCGTTGCACCTTCAATACTATAATCTTGTGTTTGTTTTGGTGCTGGTGTTTGTTGTGCTAATATATTTCCTAAGAATAAGAAACATAAGAAACTATATATTATTTTAATTTTCATGTTTATTGTTTTTATGTTCTTATTCTGTATCACAGTGAAATAATTTTTTAACTTTCTTAACAGGTGCTTGTGTTTTTGCACCTTTTAACTTTTCTAGCAGCATCATGTTAATTAATTTTGCACGTTCAGTTTTAATAGTTTTACGTTTTTCTTTATCTTTCTTAATATCAAAATAAAGTGTACCATCAATAATTGTTTTTTCTGCTTTAGAATATATTGATAATGGATTTCCGTTCCATAAAACAACATCTGCATCCTTACCAACTTTAATACTACCTGTACGATAGTTTAAGTGTAATAACTTAGCAGGGTTTATGGTTACTGTAGCCCATGCATCTTGTTCAGACAGTCCACCATATTTGATTAATTTAGCAGCCTCTTGATTTAAACGTCGAGACATTTCAGCATCATCAGAATTTATAGCAACTGTAATTCCTTGATTGTGCATAATAGCAGCATTGTAAGGTATTGCATCATTTACTTCGTACTTATATGCCCACCAGTCTGCAAAAGTAGAACCACCAGCTCCGTGCTTTTTCATTTTATCTGCAACTTTATAACCTTCTAAAATATGAGTAAACGTGTTAATGTTAAAGTTGAATTGTTCTGCAACTTTCATTAACATATTAATTTCTGATTGTACATAAGAGTGACAAGAAATAAAACGTTCTTTATTAATAATTTCTGCTAAAGTTTCTAACTCTATATCTTTACGATAAGGCTGTCCGCTTTTCTTTTTAGCATCGTATTCTTTAGCTCTTTGAAAATAGTCAATATAAACTTGTTCAACTCCCATACGAGTTTGTGGAAAACGTACTGTTTGTAAATCTCCCCAGTTGGCTTGCTTTACATTTTCTCCTAAAGCAAATTTGATAAACTTCGGGGTGTTTTTATAAATCATTCCATCAGCATTTTCTCCCCATTTTAATTTAATAATAGCAGAGCGCCCACCGATTGGGTTTGCTGAACCGTGTAAAATTTGAATAGAAGTAACACCTCCTGCTAAATTTCGATAGATATTAATATCATCAGGATTCACAACATCTTCAATAGTTACTTCAGCAGTAGAATTATGACCAGCTTCATTTACAGCAGAAGTAGCAATATGTGAATGCTCGTCAATAATACCAGCAGTAAGGTATTTACCAGTACCGTCAATAACTTTAGCATTACCACTTGAAATACTTTTTCCTAATTTAGAAATTTTTCCATTTTTGATTAAAACATCAGTATTTGTTAATATTTTTCCATCTTCAGATGTCCAAACCGTTGTGTTTTTTATTAAAATATTTTCTTGACGTGATTTGGTGTAATTACCATAGCCGATATTTGGATAAGAAATAGCAACCACTTCTGTATTTTTATCTTTTTTCTTGTCTTCTTTCTTGTCTTCTTTTTTAGATTTAAAAGTAGCAGTCCAATCAGTTTCATCTCCATTGTTGTTGGTTGCAGTACCTTTTAAATTTTTGCTTTCAACGATTCCTGATAAACGTGTGAATTTATCACCATCTCTTAAAGTAATGGTAATCCAATTATCTTTAAGAGAAAACTTTGAACTAACTTTTTTATCTCCTTTTTTAATTGAAGTTTTTTGTTTTGTTCCTTTCCCACTAATAGACATTGTGTAGGTCTCTGCATTAACAGCTAAGATATATTCACCAGAAAGATCTTTAATATTTATATCATTTACAACGGTTTTATCACCTTGAATCCAGTTTTCGTATAGTGTAGTATTTTTATCAAAAATGTCTCCAGAGGTAATTAAAAAATTAGCATAACTTCCTTTATTTAAGTTTCCAATTTTGTCGTTTCTTAAAATTTTTGAAGGAACACTTGTTAAAGCACTTAAAGCAGTAGTTTTACTCAAACCAAATTTAATAGCTTTTTGTAAATTAGCAGTGAATTCTTTAGATTTCTTTAGTTTATAAGTAGTTAATGCAAACGGAATATTATTTTTAGAAAGAACAGCAGGATTTGTTGGTTCTTGATTCCATTTACGCATATCGCTTAAAGCAATTTTTTCAGCTAAAAAAGCATTACTTACATCGTATGCTTTTCTAAAGTTTATAGGAATAATAAAAGTGGCGTTGGTATTTTTAATATCACTAATACGTTGATATTCGTTACCACCACCTACGATTGTATATTGAATACCAAATTCGTCACCAACTTTATCGGCTCGTAAATCATCTAAATAACTACCTGCTCTAAATATTTGTGGAAGCTCTTTTTTATCATTTAAAGCTTGTAATGCTAAATCGGTATTTTTAATATTACCTTTTGCATACCAATCTGCATCTAAATAAGTTTGTCTTAGTAAAGCCATAGCTCCCATGCGAGAAGTAGGGTAGGACTGACGTGTTTTTTTACTTTTGCTAAAAGAAAGGTAGTTGGCAGATTGTTTATTTAAAATTCTATAAGCATCAGATGAAGCAGTATTTAAAGCAACTAAAACACCATTACCTTGCATAATTCCATCGTCTAAACGTGTATTTACGACACCAAAACCTAAATTTACTAGTTCTTTCGCTTTTTTAGAATCGAATTTAAAATTATTAAAAGCATTTGCATCTGGTCTAATATGATCGTTCCAATAATACCCTTTACGATTAGCGTCATACTGTGGACGTTTACCAGAAGCACTTTCTCTTTTAGGAAGTGTTATACCAAAAGTAGCATATACATCAATAAAAGAGGGGTAAATTGTTTTCCCCGCTAAGTTAATCACTTCAGCTTCTTTCGGAATATTAATTGACTTACCAATATTTAAAACTTTACCATCTTTAATAAGTAATGTTCCTTTTTTTATAATATTGGTTGGTGTAACATAAATTTTAGCATTGGTAAATGCAAATAATTTATTATTTGGTGTTTTTACCCCAGTGTTACTAGGGAAATATTCTTGTGCATACGTAGTTGAAATGCATAAGAATACTAGTAGTATTAGTATTTTTTTCATTGAAGATTAAGTTGAGTTATGTGATAAAGGTATTTATTTAAAATTGAGTAAATATCGTTTTAACAAATAATTAAGATTAGTTTAAGACTAATTTTCCAATTTTTTGAGGACCTGATAACCAAGCAGTATTTTTATTTACAAACTGAATAGCATAATAAGACTCTTTACTTACATCTTTCCAGGTATGTCCCCCATCATTTGAAAAAGAGACTCCTGTTTTTCCAACAGCAAAAATTTCTTTTCCATTTGTATTTGGTACATATTGTACACAACTCTTATAATTAGGGTTTTGATTGTCTGCTACTAGCGTCCAGGTTTTACCTCCATCAGAAGTTATAGCTTTGTTAGCGCAGTTATCATTTGGTTTCGAATAATCTCCACCAATAGCATATCCGTTATTTTCATCATAAAAATCGATAGAATAGATTCCTTGAGGGCCGTGACCTTGGATAATAGGGGTATTATAAATCACCCAAGTATTTCCATAATCTGTAGATTTTAATATTCTTGCTTTGGTACCACCAGATGCAATCCATACTGTTTTGTTATAAATAGTAATATTAGTATTACTTGCAGCAAAGAAAGCTTCGCCTTCTTTAAATTTTGGTAATTTAGAGCAAGGTAGTTTTGTCCAGTTTTTACCACCATCAGAAGTTAAAATTAAAGAAGGGCAATCATCAGTAGGGTCACCTACAGCAATACCGTGTTTACCATCAGTAAAAAACTTAATACAGTCATAAAAAACCTTTTCATGTTTTTCTGTATAAACAATAGTTTCATTATCTAAATTGATATTATATAATAAGGCAGGGTTTGCAATTGATAAAGCAAAAACACCATTGTTATTCATGGCAATACTTCTAAAATGAGGAGTAATAGAGTCGTTATGTTTTAAGTATTTTGTTTTCCAAGTTTTACCACCATCTTTAGTTGTACTAATATCTCCTTTTGATCCTGCAAAAATCAATTCGTTTTCACTGATTGCTTCTATTGCACGAATGCTGGTACTGTCTTTTTTAAACTCAGTTATTTTAATGGTTTCAAAGTTTCTAACAGTGTTTTCTTTTTTACAAGAAAATATAAACAGCGTAATTAAAAATAAGATTGAAAAGTGCTTCATTTTTTTGATATTTTTACAGAACTAAAAATAGATAAATCAATTTGATTATATGAAAAAAGCATTGGTAATTTCTGGAGGAGGAAGTAAAGGAGCATTTGCAGGAGGTGTAGTTGAATATTTGATGAAAAAAAAGAAGAAAGACTATGATTTATTTTTAGGAACTTCTACAGGAAGTTTAATGGTTTCTCATTTAGCGTTAAAGAAATTAGATTCTTTAAAGGAGTTATATACCAATGTAAACCAAAAATCTATTTTCAGTAATAGTCCTTTTAAAATTACAAAGGTCCATGGAGAAAAGGTAATTTCTATTCGTCATATGAATACTCTTTGGAATTTTTTAAATGGAAGAAAAACTTTTGGAGAGAGCAAAAACCTTAGAAAGCTTATAAAGAAAAATGTAACTCGCGAAATGTATGATGAAATTAGAGAAAACAATAAAGAGGTTGTTGTAACGGTTTCTAATTTAACTGCAAATAAAATTGAATACAAATCAATTTCTGAATGCAGTTATGATGATTTTTGTGATTGGATATGGGGCTCATGTAATTATGTGCCTTTTATGAGTTTGTTAGAAAAAAACAATTGTCAGTACGCTGATGGTGGTTTTGGAAGTTTAGTACCTATTAGAGAAGCTATATTAAGAGGAGCGAAAGAGATTGATGCTATTATTTTAGAAACAGAAGTTACTCAGATTAATAGAATACCTGCAAAAAATCCGTTTACATTAATGTTGGATGTTTTTGATTTTATGCTCGAAAATGTAGAGCGTCATAATATTACTATAGGTAAGTTATCAGCTAAACATCATGATGTAAAATTAAACTTATATTATACTCCAACTGTTTTAACAACAAATACGTTGGTTTTTGAAAAAGAAAAAATGAAAAAATGGTGGAAATCTGGCTATAAATATGCTAAAAAACTAGATGATGAGAAAATGAGTCAATTTAGACCTGAAATGATAGAAAATGAAGAAATAGAAGATGGTTTAGATAATGTTTAGTTTATGAAATTCGGAAAAGTTGATCATCCAGCATTAGTAGATTTTACACTACCAATTACACATAAAAAAACAATAAACATTTTAAATTCATTTAAAGAAGTAAGTAAACCAAGCATATTTGTAGGTTGTGCGAAATGGAATAAAACTGATTTAAAAGGGTTTTATCCTAAGGGAACAAAGGATGAACTGGAATATTACTCAAAACAGTTTAACTCCATAGAATTAAACGCAACTTTTTATCGTCAATTCCCAGCAATTCAATTTGAAAAATGGGAAATGAAAACACCTAAAGGCTTTAAGTTTTTTCCGAAGTTAACACAAGATATTAGTCATTGGAAACGATTAAAAGGTGTTCAGGAATCGGTAAATGTTTATTTAGAGAACAGTTTGAAACTTCAAGATAAATTAGGAACTATTTTTTTACAGATGAATTCTAATTTTAGTCCTCAAAGTTTTAATGCGTTACAAAATTTTGTTGTTAGTTGGCCTAAAGGAATTCCGCTAGCAGTAGAAGTGAGGCATAAAGATTGGTTTGAAGACAAAGCTGTTTTTGAAGAATATACCAAGTTATTACAAGAAAAAAATATAGCAAATATATTAGTTGATACTGCTGGTAGACGTGATATGCTACATATGTGCTTAACAAATAACGAAGCTTTTATAAGATTTGTAGGAGCAAACCATAAGTCAGATTATGATCGATTAGATGCTTGGGTAATTCGTTTAAAAGAATGGAAAACTTTAGGGTTAGAGAATATTAATTTTTTTATTCATCAAAATTTAGAGGTTGAATCCCCTTTATTAGCAGCTTATTTTATAAAGAAAATAAACAAAGAGTTCAATCTAAATTTAAAAATACCTAATGAAGAAAGTAATCAACAAATGAGTTTATTATAATAAAAAATCCAGCTCTAAAACTGGATTTTTTTATGTCATTAAATAATAAGTTATTTTAAATCGATATACATATTATTATAATCAGGATAGGTCATGTTAGAGTTCCATTGTGGCTTAAAACTAGTCGCTTTTTTTACAGCAGTGCTTCCTTTTGCACCTGTTGTAATATATTGAATGGTTCTTTCTAATAAAGGCTCTGTAGGGTTACCTATAATACCTAAATTTTCAGGGTTTTCAGCCATTGTAACTTCAGGTATAAATCCTAAAGGTTTATTTTCTCCGTTTTTATTCTGAATTTCTAAAACAATAGGTTGCATTGCCCAGGTATGATTCGTTTTAAAATTAGGACCGTTACGTGAGAAATTATCAGAATCATATAAGGTGATAGAACCAACATGTTTACCATAGGTTTGTACACCTACTAGTTTTACAGTTATATAAGGTGATAAAGCATTTATAACTAATTCAGATGCTGATGCACTACTTTCAGAAACAATAAAATAAACAGTTTCTAAATTTAAACTATTAATAGCCTCGTCTAAAATAACATTTTGGTTATTATCTTTATTTAAAATTCTATCTGTAAAATTATTATTTAAATCATTAGGGTTTGTAGTAGCCATAATTTTACTATTCCAAACTTGTTTGGCAAATAACTCACCATTAAATTGCCCTGTAATCATACCACCTAAATATACAGCTGTTTTTACAGAACCTCCACCATTATAACGTAAATCGATAATTAAATCGGTAATACCATCATTTTTAAATTTTAAAAACTCAGCATTTAATTCCGCATCAAAAGAACTAGAAAATTGATTATACATTAGGTATCCAATTTTTTTAGCTCCATTAACAATCACTTTGGCTTCTTTTACAGGGTTTTCTGTTACTTGTGTTTTTGTTACATTAATTGTAGTTGTATTAGTAACTGGGTTCCCCATATTATAATCAGCCAAATGAACGGTAAATGAATTATTACCTAATAAAGAGTTTACGTTATCTCTTGTTAGTATCGTTCCGTTTACTTCCGTAATAATCATACCTCTTGTTATACCATTAGCCTCGGCATCAGAACCTTTTACAACATCATATACATATATGTAATAACCACCAGAGGCATCTAAATAGTCAGCTCCTTTAAGTTTCATACCACTTGTTAATCGAATACTTTGAAAAGATTGCTCAAGAGCAATATAATCATCAACAATCCAAGAATAAGTTTTGTTAGGATCTTTAGGATATTCATTAGGAATGTATAATGAATTATAAAATAAATTGGAAGGATCTCCAGCACTTGATAAATAACTATACAGTTCTTGATCGTTATTGAAACGTCTGTCTAATAAATCAGGAACTAGGTCTTGCCATAAGTAATAGGCATTTAGTCCTTTCCAAACAAAATCTTGGACTTCAATATTACTAGGAGTGTCTTCTTTTTCACTACAAGATACTATTGTTATTAATAAAAATGCGATAAGGAATGCTTTAAATAATTTCATAAGGAATATATTGGCTATAATATCAACGCAATTTAATAAATAATATTATTTTTTTTTGTTTTTGTTGTAACAAACTTGAAACCTCGTCGTCGTAGTTATGTAAACCCGATAATTATAAAGCAATTTAAGTTTACAAAAACTAATCAACTAAACTAATGAATCAATCAGACTTTTTAAAAGTTGTACTACCATTTAAAGACAAGGTATTTCGTTTAGCAAAGAGACTGTTAGTTTCTAGAGAAGAAGCTGAAGATGCTACACAAGAATTGATCTTTAAGTTATGGAGAAACAAAGAAAAACTGTCAGACTATAAAAATGTAGAAGCATTTGCGATGACAATGACAAAGAACTATTGTTATGATCGATTAAAATCGAAACAAGCAAGCAATTTAACATTGGTTCATAGTAATTATAAAGAAAAAGATACGTCTTTAGATAAGAAAGTAGAACATAATGATAGTGTAAATTTAGTACACAAACTAATTGAAAAATTACCAGAACAACAAAAAATGATTATTCAATTAAGAGATATAGAACAATATGATTTTGATGAGATATGTAAAATGGTAGATATGAAACCAACTGCTGTTAGAGTAGCTTTATCAAGAGCAAGAAAGACAATAAGACAAGAACTAATAAAAAAACACAACTATGGAGTTAGCTAACATAGAAAAACTAGTAGAAAAATACCTAAATGCAGAAACAACTTTGCAAGAAGAACAAATACTACAAGAGTATTTTACTTCATCTAATGTGGCAGCACATTTGCAAAAGTACAGTATGATGTTTAGTTATTTTAAACAAAGTAAGGGAGAAACTTATACCAAAACCATTCAGTTAAAACCTGAGAAAACAAAGAAGAACTGGAAATGGTTATCGGTAGCGGCGTCAATAGCCTTATTATTTAGTGCCTTTTTAGGTAATCAAAAGTATCAAGAGCATCAACAAAGAAAGCAATTTGTGCAAATAACAGCAGCGTTACAAATGGTTTCACTCAACTTAAACAAAGGAAACGAAGCATTATATGTAGTTTCAAACAACTTAAACAAAGGAAATGATGCTTTAGAACACTTAAATACCTACGAAGAGACAGTAAATAAAGTTTTAAGCAAAGTAAATTAATAACAAAAAAGTAAACCAAGTACCTAATAAACCAAGAAGATCATGAAAAAAATAATAATAATATTCGCAATTGTATTCACAGTAAACTTAAGTTTCGGACAGTCAATTTTTGATAAGTTAGAAAACATAGATGAAGTATCATCGGTAGTTGTAAATAAAGATGCTTTCGAAATTCTATCGAAATTTAATGTAAAATCTGACGACAACGAAGCTATGGAAGTTTTTAGTATGGTTAAAAATTTAGAAGAGTTAAAAGTATTTTCAACAGACGATACAAGTATTTCTGCTAAAATGGAAACGATGGTAAAATCTGCAGTAAGTAAAAATAACTTAATTGAATTAATGCGTGTAAAGGATAAAGGATCACGTGTTAAAATTTATGTAAAATCAACAAAAAACAAAGATTTTGTTAGTGAAGTTTTAATGTTTGTAAAAAACAAAGATTCTAAAAAAGGTTCACCAGAATCTGTAATTGTTTCTTTAACAGGAACTATTGATATTAATAAAATGTCAAAATTAGCAGATACATTTTCAAAAAATAAAAATTAGTAATAAGTAAAACTACTTTTAAAATAGGGTTAAAGTATAAGTACTTAGCCCTATTTTAATCAATCAATAAAAACCAATCAAAATGAAAAAAATATTTATATACTCATTACTATTGGTAGCTTTCGTAACAGTTTCGTGTAAAAGTGAAGCGTCTTTACAAGGTTATTTAGTAGACAGTCAAGATAAAAAAGGATTTATAACTTTAGATATTCCTGCAAGTGTACTTCAATTAAGTACAGATAAAGTGTCTGAAGAAGATAAAAAAGCATTTGAAAGTATACGTAAGGTTAACATAACTGGTTTACCTTATAAAGATACAGATGAAGCAACTTATAATACAGAGAAAGATAAGTTAAAAGAAATCTTAAATAATTCTGATTATAAAAAATTAATCAATTTTAAGAAAGATGGAATGCATGCTACAATTTATTATTCAGGAGAAGCGGATGCTATTAACGAAATTATAGCTTTTGGTTATGGTAAGGAAATGGGTGTAGGTATTGCTCGTATTTTAGGAGACAATATGAACCCAGGTAAGATTATGGAAATGATGAGAAAGTCAAAAGTAAATGAAGGTGATTTAGATTTAGGTAAATTTAAATCTCTTTTAGGAGAAAATTTTATAAAAGTTAATGAAGATAAAGAAGAAGTTTCTGAGTAGATTTTTTTAAAACATATAGAAAAAGCCATCGTATTTGCGATGGCTTTTTCTTTTTAACTGCTCATTAACAAGCCTCCGAATAGATTTTCCTATTTTTGACATTTAAACGAAAATATTTTATGAAGTTTCAAAAGGCCTTTACGTTACTAATCATTTTTTTTACGCTTACTTTATTCTCACAATCTGATAATATATACAGAGCCGAAAAAGATAAAGTTCATGATTTAATTCATACCAAGTTAAAGGTTGACTTTAACTTTAAAGAAAAAGAATTAAACGGTGAGGAGTGGTTAACTATAAAGCCACACTTTTATGAAACGGATAAGTTAACTTTAGATGCAAAAGCGATGCTTATTCATAAAGTAACAATGAATAAGCAAACGTTAGCTTATAATTATGATGATTTTAAGCTTATTATAGATTTGCCCCGTGCTTATAAAAGAACAGAAGAGTTTACAATTTATATTAAATATACTGCACGTCCTGAAAAAGTAAAACAAAAAGGAAGTGCAGCAATTACTTCAGCAAAAGGCTTGTATTTTATAAATCCAACAGGATTAGATAAAAACAAACCAACACAAGTTTGGACACAAGGTGAAACCGAAGCAAGTAGTTGTTGGTTTCCAACGATAGATTCTCCAAATCAAAAAACTTCACAAGAGCTTTATATTACTGTTCCTAATAAATACGTAACGCTTTCTAACGGAAAGTTAGAAAAACAAATCAATAATACTAACGGAACGAGAACAGATTTTTGGAATTTCAAGAAAAAACATGCTCCGTATTTATTCTTTATGGGAATAGGAGAATATGAAATAATTAAAGATAGTTATAAGAACATTCCTGTAGATTATTATGTAGAAAAAAAATATGCTCCTTATGCGAAAGAGATTTTTGGAAAAACGCCTGAAATATTAGGTTTCTTTTCTAAAATTACAGGAATAGAATATCCTTGGAATAAATATGCTCAAATTGTAGGTCGTGACTATGTAAGTGGTGCTATGGAAAACACAACCGCTGTAATTCATGGAGAAAAAGCCTACCAAATGCCAGGGCAATTAATTGATGAAAATATACAAGAAAATACAATTGCACATGAAGCATTTCATCATTGGTTTGGTGATTTAGTTACCGCTGAAAGTTGGAGTAATCTTACCGTAAATGAAAGCTTTGCTAATTATAGTGAATATTTATGGAGAGAGTATAAATATGGAAAAGAAGATGCAGATGCTCATTTATTAAAAGCTACTGAAGGGTATAAAAACGGACAAAATTTTGATAAACATTTAGTGCGTTTTAATTACCACGATAAAGAAGATATGTTTGACGCTGTAAGTTATAACAAAGGTGGTGCAATTTTACATATGTTACGTAATTATCTTGGCAATGAGGCATTTTATGCAGGGATGAACAACTATTTAACAACTCATAAATATAGTACAGGAGAGGCGCATCAATTGCGTTTAGCTTTTGAGGAGGTAAGTGGTAAGGATTTAAATTGGTTTTTTAACCAATGGTATTTTAATAGTGGACACCCCAAATTAGAGGTTTCTTACGATTTTAATAAATTAAGAAAAACAGTTACTGTAAACATTATTCAAAATCAAGAAAACGAATTTAAGTTTCCTTTTGTGATAGATGTTTTTGAAGGAAGTAAGCGTACAAGACACAATGTTTTTGTTAATGGCAAAGATGCTTCATTTACTTTTCCGTATATAAAACAACCTAATTTAATTCAAGTAAATGCGAATGGGGTTTTATTATGTGATATCAATGAAAACAAAATTTTAAGTGATTATATTCATCAGTTAAAATATGCAGTTAATTATGTGCATAAAAAAGAAGCTTTAATTGAGGTTGCTAAAAACCAAGATGATAAAAAAGCCTTTAATGCTATTGCGAATGCAATGGGAGATGATTATTATAAAATAAGAATTTTAGCTTTAGAGAATATTAATTTAGTTAATAAAAATTCTAAAAAGAGAGCGATAGAAAAGATTAAACAACTAGCAATGAGTGATTCTAAAACATTGGTGCAAGCTGCTGCTATTGAAACTTTAGGTAAATTAATAGACCCTGAGTTAAAAGCAGTATTTGAGAAAGGTTTAGAAAGTAAATCTTATGCTGTTTTAGGTAAATCGTTAGTAGGTATGTACTATATAGATAAAGAATTAGCTATAACAAAATCGAAAACTTTACCTAATGCTGTTAAAAAAATTATAGCAACTCCATTAACACGTATTTATTTAGAAGAAAACGATGATGATGAGTTAGTTTTTATAGCTGGTAATGTTATGTCTGGTATGTATTTAAGTCAGAATAGAAAAATACAATCATTATATAAAAAAGCTTATAATAAAATAGCAAAGAGTAATAATACAGCAGCTATTAAAAATTTAGCAGATGACATTGTTTCTAAAGGAATTCAATACAAACAATATAATTTTGATAAGGTAGGAGTAAACCTATTGCGTCAAGTAGTAGATAAGCAGAAAAAGGCTAATTTATCTAATAAGATAAGTAATATAGAAATAGCTAAAGTTGCAATGGCAAAATTATTAGAGTAACCAAAAAATAAATCTTAATTTTGGCATAATAATTGGTTGCCCTAATCAAATTAACATTTTATGAAAAAAATTACTCTAATATTAGTAGTCATAAGCCTTATGATGCTTTCTTGTAACAGTGTTAAAACTACAGCAAAGGCACTTAATTCTGGAGATTATGATAAAGCAATTTCTTTATCAGTAAAAAAATTAGCGAAAAATAAGTTTAAAGAAAAAAATCAACCTTATGTTGTAATGCTTTCAAATGCTTTTAAAAAAGCTACTGATAGAGATTTATCGAAAATTTCATTTTTAGAAAAAGAAAATAACCCTGCAAGTCTTAAAACTATTTATGAATTATATAAACGATTAAATAATAGGCAAGAAAAAATAAAACCTTTATTACCTTTAAGAGATGTATTATCTGGAAATGATGTAAGTTTCAACTTGGTTAATTATGATAATAGTATTATTAGAGCCAAAGAGAATTATTCTAATTACTTATATGAAAGTGGGGTAGCAATACTAAAAAAAGGTGGTCAAAATAAAATGAATTATAGAAGAGCTTTTGATGAGTTTAAATATTTAGAGCGTGTTAATTCAAATTATAAAAATACAAGAGATTTATTAGAAGAGGCACATGCTAAAGGTACAGATTATGTGTTTTTATCAGTAAGTAATGAGACTGATTTAATAATTCCTAGAAGGTTAGAAGATGATCTGTTAGCAATGGATACTTATGGTTTAAACGATTTATGGACAGTATATCATTCTGAAAAAATAAGACAAATTAAGTATGATTTTGATTTAGAATTAAATATTAGAAGAATTGATATTTCTCCTGAGCAAATTCGTGAAAAAGAAATTATTAAAGAAAAACAAATTAAAGATGGCTTTAAGTATTTAAAAAATAATAAAGGTATTTATGTAAAAGACAGTTTAGGAAATAAAATTAAAGTTGATAATTTTAGAAAAATAAGATGTCAATTATATCGTTTTACTCAATTTAAAAGTAGTAGAGTATCTGGGGTTGTTAAATATTTTAATAATGCTACAAATCAATTATTAGAGAGTTATCCTATAGATAGCGAGTTTGTTTTTGAACATAGTTATGCTGATTACGACGGAGATAGAAGAGCTTTAGATAAATTTTTTTATGGCTTAACAAAGTTGAAATCTGTAGGTTTTCCATCAAATGAGCAAATGGTTTATGATACAGGAAGAGACTTAAAAGAGCGGCTGAAAAATATTATAACAAGAAATAAATTTAGAAACTAATTATTTTAAATAAAAGTATTAAGAGCTCCCACTTATAGTGGGAGTTTTTTATTATATTTGAGTATGGATACAGAATTATGTAGCACGAATTTTGATAAATATGAAGGAGTAAAAAATATACCTGTGTTTTATAAGCTTACATGTTTTATACTAACTTTAAGGTTTGTTATTAGTCCACTTTCTGAATTTATAGATGTTTTTAGAAGGGAGTTTTTCTCTATGTGTTGCTTGGTACCTTGCCCTCCTTTATTTTCTAGCTATTACTTTATTTAATTGGACTTATTCTCACAATTTGACGGACTTCCTAAAAATATATTACCCAAAGATGGTACGGTAAACTATCATGGAATTGTTTTATCAAAAGCACTAGCAGATAATTATTATAATGTTTTACTTAATTCAATTGAATGGAAGAGTGATGAGGCTATTATTTTTGGTAAATTGATAATTACCAAACGAAAAGTAGCTTGGTACGCAAATACATCATTCGAATATTCTTATTCTAACAGAACAAAAATAGCCTTAGTTTTCACCAAAGAATTATTAGCTTTAAAAGCATTGGTTGAAAAAGAAACCAATGAAACTTATAATTCTTGTTTGTTAAATTTATATCATGATGGTTCAGAAGGAATGGCATGGCATTCTGATGGAGAAAAGGATTTAAAGAAAAACGGAGCAATTGCATCTTTAAGTTTAGGTGCAGAACGTAAATTTGGGTTTAAGCATAAAGAAACTAAAGAAACGGTTTATAAAGTTTTAGAACATGGATCTTTATTGGTTATGAAAGATGAAACTCAAACACACTGGTTACACCGTTTACCTCCAACAAAAAAAATACATAGACCTAGAATAAACTTAACCTTCCGAACGATTGAAGAGTAGATATGTTGATTATGATAAACTTATTAATCAACTTCTAGTGGGTAATCAAAGATTGATTTAGGTATTAAATTTTGAATTTCAATGTCATTCTTCCAAGGATTACCTTGATAACCAGACCAGCCAAAATCTCCATCTGATCCATATTGTTCTGCTAATTTTAAGTTTTCAATAAGCTTATCTCTATTATTTATGGTCGCGTAAAAAGCAGAAAGTGAAGTGTATGAATTCACATTAGGCGTTATTTTATCTATAAAAGGTATTACTTTATTTGCAAACTCTTTATTACCCCAACGAGCTGCCATCTGAATAGCTTTGTCAATAATATAAGTACCAAAACATAAAGGAAGCGGTCTTTTACTTACATAATATTCAAAAGCATAAAAACTTTCTTCAGCTAGCTTTTTTTCTTCATTTGAACTTGAATTTAGAGCACCATAATTAATAGCATGAGATAGTTCAGAAAGAATTGCTTCATCTAGTAAAGTATTCATAAAAGAAAAATCTGTAGTATTTATTAGAATTTTTGGACGTTCAGCTCTTTTTGCTTTCTCAAATGATTTAAGAAAATCTATTTGATTTTGATCAGTCAAATTTCCCCTAGCATTCATAGCAAAACAATCATGACCTTCTTCTACAACACTAGCTACTTTACGGAGATATTCCCATTCGTAACCGTTATTTTGTGTTATTTTACTTTTTAACTCAATAATTCGCTTTTTTATACCTTCTTCATTTCCATGATCTTCACTATATTCTTCATGCTCATCAATATCATCCAAAACACCTTCAAGTGTATGACATATAATAGCTGCAGAGTCAGATTCACTTAGTTTTAATGATGTAACTACATCTTCTATTTGTGATGGGTATAAACTGATGCATTTATTAATCCATCCGTAAGCTTTTGATGAATATACATCAATTACATTTTGTTCATTTCCCTCTAAAATTAGTTTAACCAACTCTTCATCTTCATTTATATACATAATAGTGTGTGTGTTTGCAATGCGTAATTTTTCAGTTATTTATGAACTTATTAATCCTTTCGAGTTTATACTCATAATACCAAGAATTAGCGAAGTTAATTGATAAGAACAGATGAACACAATTTTTATTTATTCAATTTTTTTGAGCCTGACTTTCAAAACTATTAACAATATTAATAAGCCTAAAATAGGAATAATTAAATTCCATTTTGAAAATTCAGAAGACAACCTAACATACTCTTTGTTAAGAAAGTATTTTTTCTGTTTGTTGTTCCATAGATATTCATGAAATGTAAAAAAAATCGTTTTATTAGTTCTGTAATAACCCCTAAATTGGTCAGAAATAATAAGTTTTTCACCATCATCAAGTAATTGTAGTGGTTGTGAGTATTGTTTTACACCATTTTGTATTCTATAATATATTGTTGAAAATTTGTTTTTTAAAGCAGGGTGGAACCCTAGAGAATCGCAAATGAAAATACTTATAGCATAAGTACCTGGGTCAGCATATGATTCTTTAACTACCTTTTGAGTTGAATAAATAAAAACGTCACTCTTGTTTTGAGTAAAATCAGTAGTTATACTATAATCAGAAAACCCTTTTTCAGGAAGTAATATTTGTTTTAGGGTTTTAGTACTATCAGATGATTTTATAAAATGAATACCTTTTTTTGTAAATATTAAATCATAATTACCTTTTTCTATTTTTCTAATATAGTCAGTATTGTAAAGTTTAGAATCGAAATTCGAATCAATTAGAGCTATTGTATCTTTAATAGTTACGATTCCGTTTTCAGAAGTTTCTGAATTTCCTTGCTGAAAATTAATCCATTTGAAAGGAATACTATATATATCAATTAATAGTATTCCTATTAACAAAATTGTTAAAATTGATATTAAAACTTCTAAACTTTTCTTTTTCATGGAGTAGTTAGATATGTAATTTATTATAGCAACAAGTAGCGAAGTTAATTTATAACAATTGAAGAATCTAAATAAAGTACTAGAAACACATATTTAACCGCTATTTCCTTATTTTAGACTTAATATATCGGTTATTAATTGGGTAACGTGATCTTATACTCAAGTTTAGGATTTGAAGAAATTTTATATTGTGTATCAATTATTATAGAACCACTTAAGTTGTCAGGAATATCTTGTATAAAAATAGGTGTAGTTAAACCACTTTCGCTAATATGAATTTTCTCATCTTTATATACTTGTATTTCTGTAATAATTACAAGTTGATTATACTTTGCTAGCTTTTCTTTTTTAATTACAGTTTGCTTCTTTTCGAATGTTATTTTTTTAATTGTAACTCTTTCTGTTTGATTAGCCGGAAACATTGATTCTTTACTAACTTCAAACACTTTCTTTTCTTTATAATAATGTTTTGCTTGTAATTCGTTTATTGAAGTTCCTTTTTTTACAAGACCAATAGATAATGCAATTTTTTCGGGTATAAATATTGAATCTTTTTTTACTTGGCTCATTAAGTTTAAAAAAATCGGAACTTGCTGTTCTTTAGCTAATGCAGTTTGCATTGTTTCACTTATAATAATATCAGGTTCATTTTTAGAATCTATTTTATATTTAGTAGCATCATTATTTACTAACGTTATATCATATGCATCTAATTTTAATTTTGAAATTACATTCTTTAATAATTGAAAACTAAATGGATTTATTTCTAAAAGTGTATATTTTATATTTTGTTTTGAATATCTAAATATTAGAGGAAGAATAAGAGTTGCAAAAGGACCGGTTCCTGCGTACAAAATATGAAGCGGTTTCTTACTATTAATTTTATCTTTAATAGCTTTATTAATACCTCTAATAAATTTTCGTGTTCTAATTAAATCATCAAGGCAGAGAGCAGCCCAATATGTACCAAGAGCTTTGCCATTATCAAGTTCAATATCAATTCGTCCGTCTTCAATATTCATATTTGTTCCACAAATACCTTCTAAAATAATTCTATATTCTTTAGAGGCTTTTGATAACTTCAAAGAGTCAATTTCATCATCAAAATATGCTGAAGTAACTCTAATTATTTCTTTATGTAAGCCCATTATTATCTGCAATTATTTTTTTAACTAATAGATCAATTCATCTTATAAATTGGTATTCATAGTAATCGAAAGATAAATATCCTTGGTTTAAGAATCAAATTAAAATTATTTGACCTTTTTAATAAAGTAGGGGATAACCAGGTTATAATAGCTGTGTAACTACCATTTTTTGGAGAGATCTAATGAACTAAAAAACTTTTTTATTCAACGAAATCTTTTTTAAGAAGCCCTAATTTCTGTTTTTAATATTTTTATTTATCCATAAATTAAAATTACATTTTACTTTAGATTTTATTTTTTTGTAATACTTTTTTCCATATTTAATCTGTTTAGGAGTCATTTTTCTTGCTAAATTAGGCGCTAATTTTTTAAACATAAAAACTTTAGATCTTGGCATGTGCCATTCATCCCAATTAGTAGGTACAAAATCACCAGCTAATTTATACCATGCATAAGCTTTAGAAAGATTAACTTTTCTACCATCTCCATATTGCCACAGAATACCTAAACTACGCATAGAATTATGAATGCCTAGGTAAGCAGATTTCTCAAAATAATTATAAGCTTTTTTAAAGTTGATAGGTGTTTTATTATTACCTCGAACATACAACAATCCTAAATCATGTATAGCGTATGCATAATTAGCTTCTGCTGCTTCAATAAGCCAATTGAATATCTTTTCTTTATGTTTCGATTCTTTATGAAACTTTACTGTTTTCTCTGTAAAACACTTATTTTGACTGTGTAGTTGTTGAAAGGATAAAAATAAAATTAATAGATAGAAATTTGTTTTTTTTAAAAGTTTCATTGTGTTGTTTATTTTCTTTTTTATTACGCAATTTTATTAATGCATAAAGTTTTAATTCTTTATAGCAACGAAAGAATTAGTTAAGCTAATTTATAAAAATAATCAAGCTAAATTTTAAGTGCAACAAAATAACTGCCTAAAATATGATTAAAAAAATATTTAGCAAGAGTAAAGTAGGGGGAGATATAATGAAATATCTGTTTTAAGTTTAACTAAAATAATTAGTAACTCTGAAAAATGACTAGTAATATTTTTTTATATTAGTGTTGTAATTTTCTAACCTTAATGTCTTAAAAATAAAATGCCTATAACTAGATCAGAAAGTGGTGCAAACTTAAATAATTGGGTAGTTAATTTAGGTGATGGTAATTATGCTGCTCCAAGTGAAAATCCTGTAAGTATAGCAGACATTAAAACTGTTAATCGCACTAAAAAATCTACTCTTAAGGCAAATGTTCTTAATAGAATAATTATGGCACATAATATTACTTATCATAAAATAGTTGATCCTATAGCTATGACGAATACTCATGTGGCTATTTATAAAATGAAAATTCCTTATGTAATTAGTACATCAAATGTTGATTTTAATGGGCAAACAGTTGAAGGTGGTCTTTTTGTATGGGATGGACTTTCGACTCAATTAGATTATGGTTTGGCTTTTCAATGGGTTATTAATCCGTTTGATGTTGATTATAAGAAAATCAGGTATTGGGATGGTAGTAGTTGGCAGTCTTTAGGTGTTAGTTTAGCACCAGATAATAAATATCATACGATTGAGTTTTATTTGGATATTCCAAATTCAGAGGCGTATTTGAAAATAGATAATATTACTTATCCTCAAAATGTATTTTCAGAAACTCCAAAAATTGGGTTTGGTATTACTGTAGATGCGCGGTTTCAAGCAGAAACGATAAGTATATTTCCTCCTGAAACAGGAACAATTCCTTCTCAAAAAGTAAATTTTAAAGATTGGAGTTGGGAGTGGTCTAATGATATTATAATTTAATTAACCAACATCTATTAATGTATTACAAAAATAAGTAATGATTACATAAAAGGTTTAAGCTAAAAGTACTGCATGAGATTACTTTGAGCTTATGATAATAATGAAATAAATAATTGTTTGGTTTTTACTTCAGTTCTTTGTTATTCGCTTTTTTACCTATCTTTTAATCTATAAACAAATTTATGCCCACTCCAATTTTTATCAATTGACGTAACTTTTGTGTCTACTAATCCATTGTTAAGCCCATATTTCATAATCATAAACTTGTCTAATTCAGTCTCTATTTTAGAGGGTTTTTTAGGCCAACTAATCCATAATACTCCGTTCTTTTTCAAGTTTGATTTTGCAATTTTATACAAACTATCTAACTCCTTCACTGTTTTAACAAATATGTGAATAAACTCAAATTGCTGCTTATTTATTATTTCGTATATCACAACATTTGACGGAAAATCAAAAAAAAATCAAGATATTTTTTAGGTTGATTTAACACCATAATTTTAGAATCGTTCCTAATTCCAAGTTTTTTATAAAGAGGCGTTGGGGTTTTATTCTCACTCATTATAAACTTAATTACTGTTTAAAATTAATAATAATACGATTGTAATAACTGAGATAAATGTACCAACTTTAATATACCAAAGCGTAAATATTGAAATTAGAAGTCCAAAAACAAAAGCCCAATTTTGATAACTCCATAATACGTAAACAAAAATGAACCAACTTACACCTAAAAGGATAAATAAGGGACCTAATTTAAATACATTAATTTTAAGTTTATAAAAGGTATTTGCCCAAGGACCAGGTTTTTCAGGGCCAATATATTTTCCTTTTATTATTACGTGAAAACCATCCATCATCATAAATAAACCATTTGCAAAGGCAATAATTGTTATTATTATTTTTAGTGTCATATTTATTTTGTTATTTTCATTCTAAAGTCAAGTCTACCATAATCTCTGTTTTCACCTCGTATTAAATACGATGCAAGGGTATTTTTCTTCTTTTTTGGAAGTTATCACAGTACCCGTTACAATCAACGTATCACTTACCTTTTTTTTAATAGGTAAACGTTGTATACGTTTCTAAAACCGTATTGGTTTGAATTTGATTGTTAATACTGTGTTGATACCAAACCATTAAACCAATCAAGAGTCCTACAAAGAGGGAAAGGACTATTGTAAATTTAAAAAAAATATTTAATTAGTTTCATTTTTTAATATTTATTGATAAATTGGTATTACAACTTTTTGAGTGATTTATTTAGTTCATCTTTCTTTCCCGAAAACTTATGATTTGTTTCAAATTCGGTTGGTTTAAAATCATAATGAATGTCGGTCAATTTTCTTGCAATTTTTTTTGCTTGCTCTGGATTTACCCTCTGGTATTTTGTACCACATAAAATTAAAAGGCTGCTTTTTTTGTTTAATTCATTTACCCTATAAATAACAGAACGTTTTTTTTATTCTTGGTTTTTATTTTATTTATAATCAGGTATTAGTTTGGCACACATATTTGTTTCCATCTCTGGTCTATCTTTAATTAATGAAAATAGATCTGTGAGGCCATTTCCAATAACAGCTGTGGTTATTAAAATTGATTTTTGAAGTGCTAAATATGTCATCATTCCACCTCTAGACCAATCAAGCATTCCTATTCTAGTAGGGTCAGCTTTTTTTAACTTCTTTAACGGTTTGGATTAAATACAGTACATCATTAATATCTTTGGCTCCAAATTCATCATTTTCTCTGTAGCAACGGGCAATTACTACATATCCTTCTTTTACTAATTTTAAAAAATCTAGTAAACTATAAAGCATTTTAGCTTTTGCTATTTTTCCAACTTCTTTATTTTCAACTCTGTTAAAAATGATGACAGGGAATTCACCTTTTTTTTAGGTTCTGCAATAATTCCATTTATAAACTATTAAATAAAAATTTACGTTGTTTAAATGTATTTATTAATCGTTCTTAGATATTTTTTCCAAATTGAGGGTGTTTCTGAAAACTGAAATAACTTTTTAGATGAATCTGTCCGTTTTTTAATTTTTTTGTCTAAAACGGTATTGGTAAAGGATTCTTTAAATTGATATAAGGGGTGTAATTCGTTTAAACGTTTTCATAAATTCTTATATATTTTATATAAGACGGTTAAGTTTCTTTTTATTTTAAACACTAAGATTAAACATTTTATTCCAAATAGCATAAAAGTATCATATTTACTTGTTGAAATATGATGTTTTATATATAAATTTAATTACTTTTTTTAGGCTTAAATGTTTTTTAAGAGCATACTATGGTAGTTATACCATAGTATTTATTGTGAATGCTCTTAATCACTACTTATAATAGTTGTATATACTTAGTGAAATTTGTATAATAATTAATGTCTTCTTCCTAATTTTAGTGGAATATCGATAATACCTAACATATTAAGTAAGCCAATACTAAAAAGAGCTACAGCAATAATAATGTATATTATTTTTGTTGTTTTAATACCAAAAATATTCACTAGTCTTTTGGCTTTTCTGCTATTAAAGAAAAAATCCCACTCAAAATGAACTCCACAATAGGTAAATACACCTATGAGCATAAAAATAATGTTAATGGTTGTGTCTGACATAATTCGATTGTTATAAAAGTTGCATTTCAACAACTTTAATTTAGTTTGACTGCAAACTACAACCTTCATTTTTTATTAATAGAAACCAATTAATAAGTGCAGGATATAAATTGATATTCGTTAAAAATGGGATGATTAAAAGTAAGAAAAGTATGTGTTAAAAGACAAGGTTCTGTTCTTATTAAGAAGTCGAAATGTTTTTAATTTTATTGATCTGTTCTATTACTTTTTTATACTTACGTGTTGCAATAATGGCTTCTATATTATTAGTTAATATAATTGTTGCTTTATTAATACTCTGTATGTGGGTCTTATTTATTAGATACGATTGGTGTGTTCTAATAAAGCCAAATGTTAGCAATATTTTCTCGTAATATTTTAGATGTTTAGAAGCTAATATTGTTTTATCTGTACTAAGTATTTTGGTGTAAGCTCCATTAGATTCTAGTAAAATAATGTTGTTTACATTTAAATAGTAAATATTATTATGGGTTTTAACAATTATTGTTTTTTCTTCATTTTTTTTGTACTTATCAACTAATGAAAGTAAAGAATTATTCGTTTTATTTTCATCGATTTTCTGAATTGCATGCTTAATTGCTATTTCTAGTTCTATTGGGTCAATAGGCTTTAATATATAATCTACGGCACTAAATTTAATAGCATCAATGGCATATTGACTATTTCCGGTGGTAAAGATTACTTGAAATTTTATCTCTTGTAATTCTCTTAATAAATCTAAACTAATACCATCTTCAAGTTCAATATCAAGAAAAATTAAATCGACTGAATTACGTTCTAAAAATTCTTTAGTTTCTTTTATGGTTGAGAATATAGCAATGACTTTAAAATTAGGAAACAATAACTTTAATAGTTTCTGTAAAACTTGCTGTGCGTTAAATTCATCTTCTATAATTACTATTTTATACATAATTACTTAATCTTAATGAGAACCCAACTTGAGTTCCCCCTTTAGCGTTTGTTTTTTTTATAAAAAATGTTTTCTCTTCACCATAGCCACGTAATGTTAGTCGTGCACGCAATATATCTAAAGCATGTTCTTTTCCATCATTATTTATAGGGGTATAACCAACCCCATTATCGTCAACAATAAAATGAATTTGTTTATTGGTTTGTTGTATTGATATTTGTACAAATCCGTTATTTTTACTTTTCAAACCGTGTTCAATTGCATTTTCTATAAGTGGCTGCAATAGCATTGGAGGTATTAAAGTTTCTTTTTGTTTAATCTCTTTGGCAATATGAACATCATAATTTAATTTATCTCCAAAGCGCACTTTTTGCATTTCTAAATAATTAATTAAAGAACTGATGTCATCACTAAGGTTTATAGTCTCTTTATTTGTAAAATTAAAATTTTCTCTTATCAACTTTGAAAATCGAGAAATATAACTAGCTGTTTTTAAAGGCGTATTATCTAATACTGTGTTTTGTATAGCTGTTAGCACATTAGATATAAAGTGAGGGTTCATTTGTGAGCGTAAAATGGTCAGCTTTAATCTTTCTCTTTCTTTTTCTGTTTTAAGTAGCGTTTTTTTATGATACTGTATAAATAATAATATAGCTAATAGTAAAATAGCTAATATGCTAAATAAAATTACTTTGAAACGATAATGTAAACCCTCAGACTTTAATCGTTTATTATGCTCTTGTTCAAGGCGAAGTTCCTTCTCGTTTTGATTCTTTTTTGATTCAAAAAGTTCTTCTTGGTTTTTTAGCATTTGTTTAAAATCAAGGATTTTAGCTTTGTGAATCTTCTTTTGCACTGAATCTAATTGTAATGCGTAATAATGTGCTTTAGTTATGTTTTTTTTAGCAAAAGCTTCCATCATTTGTTGGCGAGAAAGATTTTCCATCTTTTTATATTGCTCTTTATTATAGTTGTTATTACTTATTTCTATATAATAACTATTAGCTAAATCGTGTTTACCTATAGATGTATAAATGCGAGCAAGATTTTCTAAAGCGCTATTCCAATTATTAGGATACAATCTTTTAATTTTCGCTGATTTTTTATAATAGAGAATGGCTTTTTCAAAGTGCAATATACTATCAGTCTTATTATATAAACCTTCGTAATTTCGAGCCAAATTGTTATAAGATTGAGAAATAGCTAGTTGGTCATTTAAATTTTCACTTAAAAGTAGTGCCTTATTATTGAAACGACTTGCCTTTCTGTAGAGTGTATTCTTTTGGTAAATTACGGCCAAATTATTATATAATCTAGATAATACTATTGTGTCTTTCAACTTTTCGTATGTTTCTATAGATTTTTCTAATTGATTTAAGGCCATTACTTTGTCGCCTTGTTTAAAATAAATGTAAGAAAAGTATTCTTGTGCTTCAGCCAATAGTACCAAGTCATGTTTTTTGTTAGCTATTTCTTTTACCTTGAGTAATTGTGTAGTGGCTTTTGTATATTGTTCTTTATCGCAATATGCTGTAGATAAATTTAAACGAGATTTTACTTCCCATTTATAGTTGTCCTTAAATAAAGGTATCGCTTTCAAATGCATAATAATTGAAGTGTCATAGATATGGTTATGACTATTATAAATTCCTTTTAGGAGGAATTTTCTTCCTTTATCAAAAGAACTAAAAACTTTGATTTTAAGTAAACTATCTAGTTTTTGATTCGTATATTCTGAAGGTTGCTCGTTTATTAATTTTATAACTTCTTCATAGGTGTCATCTGAAAAACTCTGACAGTATAATGGAGATATTACCATGAATATAGATAGGAATATTATATTTTTTTTTAAGTTGTTTAATGTGGCTAACCTCATGCTTGTAAATAAATAGATGTGTTTTATTTTAGATTTTGTATAATTTGGTTCTATTTTTTGTAATGGTATTGAGATAAGAATTTGGTTAAATAAGTATTCAATTTTCTTCAGGAAGGTAGAGATGCTACATTGTACATAATACCTTATGTTCGCAATTTAATAAAAATGTTAAATTTAAGAGATATAAATCAGAAAGAATAAAAGAGAGAATTAAGGTTAATGTATATGGTGAAGTATTGGTAATAGAAAGTTACGGAGTCTCTTATGTTCATTTAATGCATGCAAACATAATAAAGCATATAGAGATATTTATGAGCGTATTGTAAAAAAAGGAAAGAGTAAAAAACTAGCTTTAATAGCCGTTTCAAACAAGTTAATCAAACAAAGTTTTGCTATTTCAAAACCGGGTTTTCCTTATGATGAAAAGTATGTTTCCGTTTTGTCAAAATAAGTAGTGTTTATCTAAAAAATAAAAGCTCAAAGTACCAAGTAGTAGCATTTTGAGCCTAGAATAATATTGTATAAATTTAATTAATAATTTGTTTGGTTTTTATCTCAGTTCTTTGGTATGCGTCCGTTTTTATGTTAATTATTGATAAGTGAAGTTATTTGTGAAATTGCAAATTTTGCTTCCTTTAAGTTTTGTAACAAAATCCAAATATGAAACATCTTTGGGTACTCAAAGTAATTTAGTGAGAAATTAGATTCCTTAGCCTTGCTTTTTAATTTCCTGACATCTGCACAGAGTATATCATGTGTTCCTACAAAAATCGAAACTTTTGGCAAGCCTGTCAGATCACCATAGATAGGACTTACTTTGTAATCATCTAATTCCACCTGCCCTGCATATCCTGCTCCAGCTAATTGAAGTCCTTTTATTCCAAGTATTTTATCATTTTCATCAACGGCTAAAATGTCTGGATTACTCATAGTTACATCCAACCATGGTGCAAGTAAGATTAACTGCTCAGGTTGTGGTTTGTTTTCTTCTTGCAATGACATTGCAAAACCTAATGCTAAACCACCTCCTGCTGATTCTCCCAACAGAATTATATTTTTTGAACTATACTTCTCGATTAATTCGTTATAAATCTCAGTAACGTATTCAAAAACTTGATAGCATGTTGCCGCTGGTGCTAATGGGTAATTCGGTATAACAATGGTTGCATTCGTATTGTTTATTATTGTTTCCGCAAACGACCAATTGTATTTGGAAATATTATAATAATATGCACCGCCATGTAAATAGAGAATAACCTTTTCTGAAACATTTTCTTTTGGTTTTAAAGTCCAAATTTGCCTTCCTTTTTTGTTAGTCTCATCGATCTCAAAATTCTTTTGTATTGATTTAGGTATCTTGACTGGCTCTTGATTTAACTTATTCTTTCTAATATTTTTTTCAATAATTTTTTTTACACCAAAAATCCCTGCCATTTTTTGGAAAAACTGAGATTTGAAACTTACTTTTTCTGAATGAATATATGTCTTTGAAGAGTCTGTCATTTGTTGGCTATTTACTATTGAAGAGAAACTTAAATTGATTGATAAAATGATTAATAATAGAGTAAAATTTTTCATGATTCTTGAATTATTTTTTAGTTGATACCACAATAGTAATCACAATGAATTTTTTAAACGTTCACTAAAGTTAACGCCAGCATTATTTTTTATGGTCTAATAATCTTTTCCGAATTCTACTTAAAGATTGTGGTTTCATACCTAGATAGCTGGCAATTTGATGATGAGGAACTCTGCTAAAAAGGTCAGGCTTTGATTTACATAAATTCAAGTACCTTTTTTCGGGTGAGGAAGAAATAAATTGACTCCATTCTTCTTTGGATTGGTTTAATTTACCGATTGCAATGTTTTGAAAAACATCATCAAGTCGGGGCATTAATAGTCGTAATTCCTCTTCAAATACTTGTCCACTTATTGTTAATACACAATCTTCTGCGCATTCCAAATAATATTTCGAAGGAGTACCATCTTTAGAAGGTGGGGTTAATGTTTCTCTTTCTGTGTAGAAGCCTATCGATTTTTCGTTTCCATCTTTTAATAAATATTCTCTTATACAACCTTCAACCACCATGTAACAATTCTTAGGAATTTGCCCTTCCTTCAATAATATTTCACATTTTTTAAATTCCTTAACTACCGTTTTTTCAACAATTAATGTAACCTCATCTTTGGTGAGAATTGGGAATTTGCTAATGAGGATTCTTATTTTTTCTTTTGGATTCAAGGTGTTGTTTTTTTATGGCGCACAACTAATGTATATGATGCACTCTTTCAAAATGGCATTAGATGCTTGTTGGTAGTAACTCATATGCTATACTTCAAGTTTGTGTTAATTTATGAGACAAATAGCTTTTAGTGTACTATGTATCTTTTACCGTGTTGTGTTTTTACGTAGAATTATCCAAATTAAAATTAAAAAAAATAACGTCAATAGAGCAAAAAATTTCTCAAAATAGGTTTTAGCAAAAATATTTCCAACAGTATTCAATACAAATAATACAAAGAAAATCCATAAAGTAATATTCACAATTTTCATTGATATATACTCTCTTAAATACTTTCCTTTTATCAAAAGGATCAAAAATAAAAATAGATTGATTATGATTGAAATAGTTTCAAAAACATACATTTCAGAATCATTTTTTAATCTTCCTCCCCAAGAAATTTCATAGGGAACTATTTTTATCATAATACATAAGTGAAAAAGTATTACCGCTACCAATAGATGGAGCATAGTTTTAATTGCATATTTTGGATTCAATTTTTGTGTTATTTAAAAATAAATTATACTCTTTCGTACATAATATCCTGTCAGTATTAATTAATTAACTCCATAATCATCTTTCGTCCTTGCATATCCACTTCTTGCCTAATTATTTGCCTATTATTAATATCAATGTAAAATGTCATAATGGCTTTATTATCCGTAATGTCATCAGTCACTTTCACTATCCATACATCTCTATCTCTATTTCTACGCACTTTACCTTTTTTAATATTTTTAATAAAGGCTTTTATTACTCCTGTTTTAGCACTTGGGTTATAATCAAAAATTGAAATAGTTTTGTGGTATTCGTTATTTAAAGGCAGCCACCTAATCAATTGCGGATAAATATTGCTATCGAAATAACTACCAGATGTAGTTTCTGCTATTTCGTTTTTAGTATTTGTCTTTTTGTCAAAATAATAACCAGTTACTTTTTTATCAAAATGAAGTACCATATCTCTTTGTTGATTATATGAAGAATGGTAAATAGGTTTAAGATTATTTATGTGTGCAAGAGTAGTGTCAACCCATTTTGTTTGTGCTTGATTCAATTTAACAGAGGTTATTATTAAAACGTTATTTTTAATTCTTTTTATCTCTGTTTTAATTTTTCCTATTTCTATTTTGGAAGTGTCAATTTCCATAGACCAAGTCATTTCATAATTTTCGTTTTTGATCAATTCTGAATCAAAAGAATTGTTTAATGGAGTGATCGTAGAATCTTGTGCAAATAAACTCAGAGAGATAAATACTGAAAGGATCGTTAAAAGAATATTTTTCATTTTTTTTTGGATTAGTTACGATAGGAATAAGCTCATCTAAACTTTACATTGTTTGAACCTTTACATTTATCAATCTAATAAGGACTTATTATTTAGACTTTGCGTATTCTGGCAAAGGTCCCCAAGTTTTAATTCCTATTTTTTTTAAAGTATCTTCAGTATTCCAATATTCATTATAACGAATGATCTTCCCATCAGATAGGCGTACTTTAAAAAAAGCAACGAAAGGCCAATCAACTGTTATATTGTTTTCTCGCCAAGTAAATTTTAAACGAGAATGTATTGCAAAACAATCTTCACCATGTAAATAAGGTCCCTCAAACATAGTTGCACCCCAAGCTGTGGTTTCAGATAACAAATGAGTATAATAGGATTCAATCGTATTTTCACCTTTTAATAAAGGATATCGTGGATCATAGAAAGTAGCATCTTTAGAAAATAAGTTAGTAAGTTGTTCGACATCTTCTTTATGAAAGCCAGAAATCCAAGTTTCGATAACTTGTTTTGAAATTTTTTGTATCATCATATTTTATTTTAATTGTTTAAAATGAAGCCAGTGTTTGAAATCTTCTGCTTGGATTGCGTTTCGAACATTCCATTAGGGATGTCTTGATAGGGTATATGTTCAATATTAATTTTTGTTTTTATAGGTTAATAAACAATTAGAATTTAAAGAATTGGGGGTTTCTAAGATAGAAAACAAGCCAAACTAAAATTAAAACTATGACAGGCATTAATATAGGTATCGACCAAATCATATGAGTTACTATCGCTCCACCCATATAGGAACTAAGTAATAATGTTCCGATTTTATTAGTTTTTGGAAAAAGAAATATGAAAGTAATAATAATCTCACTAATAGCAATAATAACTCTCCAATTTGCTAGTTGCATTTGGTTCATTTGTTCAGGTTGAAATAGTTTTGCCCCTGCACTTCCTAAGTATAGCAATAATAATAGGCTAGCTAAGAGCCAAATAATAATTTTTTTAGTCTTTGAAATTTGAATATCCATAAATATTTATCGTTTATAAATCCAAAATTAAACTGAATAACCAACATAAAAATTAAGGTATCTTAAGAAATGGAAAATCACTTTTTTCTTAATTCACTTAAATATTCCGGTGTGATTTCTAAATATGAGGCTATCATATATTGAGGAACTCTTTGGATAAAATTCGGAAAGTGATTTATTAAACTAGCGTACCTATCTTTACTTTTCATTTGTAGATATATGTCGTTTCTGCGTTGAATAGCAATTAACATGTTTTCGGTAATTATTCTAAAAAATCTTTCAAGTTTTGGAATAGATTTAAATAGCCTTTCTAATTCTACTTTGTCAACTATTAGAACTGTAGTTTTTTCAATTGCTTGAATGGATGAGTAAGAAGGAATATTTTTTATATAGCTTTCCATATTAGTTACCCACCAATTTTCAAGAGCAAATTGAGTTATTTTTTCATTCCCTTTGTCGTCGATATAAAAAGAACGAACTAATCCATTTATTATGAAATAATTGCTTTTACATATTTGCCCTTCACGAAGAATGTAATCTTTCTTTTGAAATATCTTTGATATTAATATCGAATAAATCTCATCTATTTCAGTGTCACTAAATTCAACATATCGATTGAAATATGTTTTGATTTGTTCTTTCATTTTGAGTGGTTTTCTATATGTCTCGTATCTGAAATGTAACGTGTAAAAAGACGTTAATCTTTCGAATAAACACATATCAAAATTTTTATGTTTTGTTCTCTCTTTTTCTATTTTAAAACCCAAATTTAAAAATTTGACGGCCTTCGTAAATAAACCATAAACCTCTCGTAAAGCAATTATGAGTTATGTTTTATTAACGTTGTTAGCAAAAGTTACTTCCATGGGTTAGTATGGTAATTTTCTAAATGTAATTTAATTTCACCACTATCATAAAATTGATATATAATTGTTGTTCCATAGTAACTACCCGCGTCATTTTTGTGTTTTTTCCTAAATCTTTTGATTTCTTTTGATTTCTTATATGGCCTTAAATCTATAGTTTTAGTGAACTTTAAGGAGTCAATAGGCGTTTGTGTTTTACATTTAGATTTGTTGTAATATACTTTGGCAACTTTGAGTTCTTTTTCATATTTTTTTAAAAGATTTTCCTTTGAAATTTTCTTATTTATCATTGAAGCTAAAGTGGCTATATGTGAATCCCTTTTAATATAAGAATTAGCTTTATCTTCGCTCATTTCTATAATATTCCCTTTCTCTGTTGGAGAATAGTCTTTGAGAAAAATTAATTTGACCATTTTTTCTTTACGTACATTATTACAATCAGATAGTTTTATATATTGATACTCAAATGTTAAATAATTAGGAAGTTTTGATTTTGGGATTTGTTTAGATTTTCGCAATGAAGTACTATAATTATAATATCCAGGAATTGAAGGGTTCATATAAATACTATCTGTAACGATATTAACAGGTACTTCTAATTTATTGTGTTGAGTTATTTTAGAAACTATAACGCCATACCCTTTTTCTGAAACAACCATCATTTGTGAATCAAATTCACTAGGTATAGCACAAGAGTTTAAAAGACATATAGCTATTAATAAAATGTAGATTAAGGCTCTATTTTGAAAATATTTCATATTTAGTAAAAATTAAATTTATAGGAAACTCTTTAGGGTAATCAAATCTAAACCCAGTGATTTCTTTAATTGATCTATGATGCAATTCATAAAACAATTGGGACCAACTTATAAGCAGCCCTTTTTCATATGAATTTTTATCAATAACAAAAGGTTTCCCCCTTTTATGACCCTGTGGTGCTAGCTCCTGAAAAGTGATTTTCAAAGGATTTACTTTAGTCATTCCTTTTCCATAAACCCATTGTTGTTTTATAGGATGGAAAAATAGAGAAGACATTCCTTTTCGAGGCAGTGACATTTTAAGTAACCTGAGTAACTCCAGGGGTATTTTCTTTTCTTTAGAAAATGCATTTAATGCATTTTCTCGATGAATAGATTGAGGTAATTTTACCCCATTATCTTGAATCCAATTTTTGGAAAAAAAATCATAATTTTCTCCAAAACAAATTTCGTGCGTACATAAATTACCCTTGAAATAATATTTATAACCATATTCTTCACTTTTTCCATGTTGAGTAAAGTGAAACAAGGTTCTTTTCGCTTGTATAACAACTCCTAAATAATCTTCATTAATGAGAAAATATAGAGAATGCCCTAAAATTAAAAATTTACCTTCTATTTCGGTAGTAAGTATTTCATTCTCTTTTAATTCATTATGTACTAAATAGTCTTCTAGTTTATAAACTTGTGAGCTTTTTGTTAGTATTTTTAGCCCTATATGTGAAACTGATTTTGAAATTCTATTCTTAAAGAGAAGTTTATTCTCTTTTTGTATAATTATACATCCAAAAGTTTGATTCATTTTAGTGTTTAATTTGTGTTAAAGTTGTTAGTAAAAGTGTTTTTTAGATCATTACATTCTTAATCTAATGTCATTAATTAAACTAAAATCTAATCGTATAGAAAAAATTTCATTAGAATTTATTTCCATTAAATAAATTAGCGCATATCCTTCTAATAACTGAGAACCGATTTTATAATTACCAGTAGCGTCATTTTCAAGTTCTTTCCTATCTTCTACTTTTTCAATAATTAATTTATTATCAGAATTCGGATGGAAAACAAATTTATCTTTGAGCTCTTCCAGTTTATCTAAAGATTTTAAGATTTGATACTCTTTTATACTTATGGAATTAATGACTGCAAACGTTGTGTTTTTAGGAGATATAAAAGCATTTATTATGATCTCGGGACCAGCTAAACTAAAAGAACCAACTTCAAATTTCGGTTTCTTAGTTTGTCTTGTAATTTGTAAATTTAAATCCAATTTTTTCGCTTCTTCGAATTTACCTAGACGAGAAGTTAGCTTAGAAGTTATAAAACCTTCTTTAAGGGTAATGGTGTTAAAACTAGCATTTTTGACTTGTTCAGGTGTTGTGCTAAAAACATTACTATTTGATATTTGATAAGTTAATAAATTTTGATTTACACCATCATCAATAACAGTCTTAGGGGTGTTATCATTATTATTTGAACAAGTAATTATCCCTAAAATAATTAGTGTTAATAAAATAGTTTTTTTCATTTTCGTCGTTTTATATTTTTGAGAAACCAGCATTACATACTGCGTTCACATTCCGAAGTGCGCACATGCATTATACAAATTGATATGCTCTTTTATTTTTATTAGTTCAATATTTCTTTTAAGAACTTATTATAGCGGTCAAGATCAATAATCTTCAGTATCTGCATTAATTAGGAATTTAGAAATTATTTTTTTATCTAATTTCATAAAATCATTATACAAAATTTAGATTACTTCTTTCTTTGTTTTATTTGCTTTCATCATTTTTGCTATTTCATTAATAACACCGTATGAATCAGTTTTAATTCTTGATTTACCAGTCTCGAAATTAATATGTAGCGTTGCATAACCTTTGGTATTAATTTTATCTAAAATATCATCGGCTGTAACTTTCTCTATAGTTTGTTTAAAATTTTCGTTTTCCACAACTCCTATAGTTTTATATTTTGAAGAAATTTGAAAACCTATTTTCCTATCGACTGTTTTAAGTACGTACATACTTATTGGTCCATTAACCACATCTCCAACGTAAAATTCTTGCATGTATTTGTAAACTGCATTAGGCGTATCTTCCCATTTTTGTGTTAGTTCATAAGGTATTTGGCGATCAAAAATCAATTTTTCGCCTATTGATTTTAAATATTCTGATACGCTTTTGTCAAATAAATATTGTTGCCACTCTTTGTCTCCATCCATTATTATCCGTAATCTTTCTACTTTACCATTAAGAACAAAAAGTGTGTTTCCATCAAACACATATGATTTAGATTCATTTTTATCAACAACCATTCCTTTTGACGGAGTAATATAAGGGTACGCTCTTATATCAACTTTTGATTCAGAAACATTCTCCCAAGAGGATTTTGATTCTTTTTTTTTCTGAGATTGTACTAAAGTACCTGACAAAACAATTGCAATTAGTAAGATGTAATTTACTGTTTTCATAATGTTTAATTTTTGATTCATTCATACTGTCTGAGCTCTCCTTTTTTAAAATTAATTCTATTAACTTAATACCAATGGTTTCATAAAATCACTCAACAAAACTGTTTTTCTTTAAATTACTTAAGTTTTCGTATCTGTTTAATACTCTTATATTTTTTATTTTAGAAACAATGAATACTACAAAATTACTTATTAGGGATGATAGAAATTTGTAAAAATCGGTCGTTTTCGTTATTTGATATATTTTTTGGAGTGCGGTTGGTATATTTTTTTATTTCTTTATTAAAATGAGATCTGTCGAAGTAGTTTTGATTTGACAATAAATCTCCTTTTTTGATGTCTTTGAATGATGCTGAACATCGTAATATATTACAATAGTTTTTTAGTGAAAGCCCGAACATTTTATTAAAATACCTATTGATTTGCCTACTAGACCAAAATACGTTATCAGCAAAATAGCTCACGCTTTGATTGCCTTTGGTTTGGCTCAATAACCTGAATAGATGAAATTTTCGACCGTCTAGGTTATCCTCTTTATTGATTTCTTGACTTATTATTGTGTTTAACTTATCAATGGTATCTGATTTTTCGGAAAAGTCAAATGAATTTAGATTCCAAAAAGCATCTGGTAACTTTTTTTCAGAGTTTAATAACGGAGCAATACTTTCGTAGAATATATATTCTACAGCTGGTAATTTGAATTGTATTCCAAAAAGTTGATGATTTGGAGGGATTACCACTTCCATCTCTTTTGTATATAACCCTGTTATTTCGGTACTTTTGTATTTGTAATTATCAAAGCGAACGATAATATCAAAAAAACCGTCAGGTAAAATGGTGTAATTAAGATTTTTTGAAGAATCGTTGTCTAACCACCAAAAGCATCTGATGTACGGTTTCAAAATGGCATTAACTGCTTGTTGGTAGTAGTTCATGTTATATAATATTTTAAGTTTATGTAAAGATGTTGGTTAGGGGATTTAGCATTTTGTTTAATTTTTTTATTCTTCACATCTAATTTCTATAACATCTAAGAGACGGTCTTGGAAGTCAGACAGAATTATGTCTCCCCAAAATTTGCCATAAAAATTAATAGTTGAAGTTAGTTGATAACTAGAAGTAAGTATTAATTTAATTTGTCCGTTTTCAATTGTTTCAAGTTCATAAGTTGCATCTACAAAATTGAAGTAATTTCCATTGAGAACGTGCTGGTCGAATACTTTTTGTCTTACAGTATTTGAGTCAATTCTGATATTAAACGTTATTTCTTTATTTTCTTTATATTCTGTTATTGTCTCGATAAATTTTAAACCACCTTCGAAATTCCCAATTCGATGTCCGTTGACAGCCTTGATGTCAACAGTCGCATTTATTGGTCTAGGAATACCAAGTGTATTAAAAAATCCAGAATTATATTCATTATTGTTAATAGTCTTAACTTCTACAATATTGTTCCAAATAGTCTCAGGAGTTGAAGAAATAATAACTTCACTTTTGATATTAAAAACTTCCGAAGGACTTTGAATATACTCTTCAATAGGAGCAAATAAGAAAGGCAGAAGCACCAAAGAAAATAATTTCCCTTTACTTTTTCTTTTATTAATTTGAACAAATCGATAAATCAAAGCACCTAATGTTCCAAGAATAAAAAATGGAGCAGCAATTACTAACAAACATAAAAAGTCTTCAATACCAAAAAGAAGCATTGTCAAAAAGAATGTCGCAATTGTTAGCCAAGGAATGAAAATAATGTTTCTATATGATTTTAGTTTTTCATTATTAGAAAACATTAATGGTATAATTCCTAAAATAGCAGGAATAATAAAGAGGTAAGTTACTGAAGCCAAAGTTGCATTTTGTCCAAAAACAAGACGAGACAAAATTCCGTAAGCCACTCCTAATGTAATTCCAGTTATTAACAGTCCGTATTTTTCTTTTATTCTCGTCATTTTTAAAATTGTTAGTTATACTTTAAATGTCTTGTCCTGAAATACGGCTACAGGCTAAAATTAATTTTACGTAACTAATTTAGCAAAAGGAAACCGAACGTTAGGGAAATCTGTAGGGTTTTCCGAGTATAAATAGACCCCAGAAATTAATTATACACGTTGTTGCCAAACGTATGTTAAGTTAGTTTTAAAATTATGTGTTCAAAATTTATTGTTACTTCTTAAAAATCAACTGGTCTTAACTTATCAATAATTTCTGTGCTCACCCAATACAAATTTCCTGTCCCGTCTTCTTGGTCTCTTCCAAAAAACATATATTTATCATTTGGCGTGATACTCGGACTCACTTCGTTAAAATTAGAATTTATTTCATTTCCTAAGCTAATTGGTTTTGTCTATATCCCGTCTTTTTCCTTAAAGCAGACATAAATATCGAGGCCTTTTTTCATTTTCTTTGTTTCGATCCTGTACCAGTAAATACTCTTAAGATGGGGAAATAAACCCGTGATGACCAAATTCAAGTTCAACTTCCTGTACTTCGGGAAATTCACCATTTTTATTTTGAGCATAGTACGTTTTTCCATTTGAAATATTTGTATAAAAAAATCTCCGTTTTTAGCTTGATTAAGATAAACACTATGTCATCATTAATAGGTGAATCAAGTTGTATAGCATCACTCCAGGAATCCTCTAAACGGTTTACGTACCAAATTTTATCATTCGAAAAAATAGAATCCAAAGCTGTGAAGTAAATCCTTTTGTCAATAAGGCTAACGAATGGATATAATTCCTCATTTTTACCTCCATTGGTGAAATTTGTTCTTTTAACGGGAGTCCATTTATTACCTTTAAATTTTGAGAAATAGATATATTTTTTTTCATCTTTTTTACCAGCCGAAAAATATACTTCATCAAAATCAGGAGAAAACGAAATATTCGATGCATTCCTAATAATTTCAGAAGCAAAATTTATGGAATTAAACCTGGTGGTTTTTGTCCAAAATAGAGGTTTTCTGTAGTTGATGAATCACTAGTTATTGAGTGCTGTTTTTTATTTTTACAGGCATTTAAAAATAAAGTTAATACAAGTACTAAAAATATAAAGTTGTAATTTTTCATTGTTTAAATTTTCTACGATGTTTAGATTTTCACGAGTAAGCTCTAATAAGTCTTGCAATAAATTGTTTGATGTTGATACCATAATTTTTTATTACAAGTTTCAATATATAATCTGATTAAAATCTTGAAAGGATTTCGTTTCGTATTTCAACAACTAAATTCGCAAATAAGCTTGTACTAGCAATTAATTATGCACGGTGTTACCTGTATTTTATTATTGTTTCATTTCTTTTATTTCCATAACTTTTGTCCATTCTTTCACTTCAAGTGGTTTCCTTTGTTTGTTAATATAAGTGTTGTAGAAGTATCTGTAAAGTTCATCATTTAAGAAAATCAACTCACCGTCATTGCCTCCATTTATCAAGTAAATTTTCTCGTCAATTTTTTGTTTCTCAAACTCGGTATTCAATATTTCAGCTAGTCTTTGAACCGCTTCTCCTCAACCGTAACCTTTGAAGTTTTTAAAAATCACATAGTCGGTTCCGTTTAATGTTATTGTATGGTTTATCCAATCATTTTTACTATCCCATTCATCAAAATGACTATCAATACTTAAATTAAACCCGATTTTATTAAAAGTTGAATTCATCTCTTCTAGCATTCCTGTAAAGCCACCATGTTCAAACACAGATTCTCCATCACAGAAGTAGTGCCTTAAGCCGAGCGGTAAATTAGTTTCATCATCCCATATTCCACCCCAAGAACCTCCGTGTCGAAAACTTTCTAAATGATCCTGCTTTAACTTCTCAATATTCCTTTGATCAGCATATTTAAAATACCCTAATGAATCAATTGTTTTTACAAACTGCTCAGCTGATACTTTAGAGTGTTTTATTGATTCAAATTCTTCTTTTTTTGACTCACTTTTTATCTTTGAGAGAATCAATTTTATTTTTGAGATCATCAAAAAGACCGCAAGCCCAATAAGCCCAATAATCAATATGCTCATAACTATTCTGCTCATTTTTTCATAGGTAGATTGTTAGCACACGTTTTTTAGTTTCTTCTAACTTCTTGGTTTCTTACTGGATCCCCTCGTTCTACAAGTATATCGTCTTCATAATAATTCAAAAATTGAGCAGGAAGGCCTAATCCTCCTAATTGACCTGATGTCCCTTGTAACTGATAATGTAAGTGTGGCCTATCGGAAGAACCACTATTCCCAGTCTGACCGACTTCTTGACCTTTAACTACAGTATCACCTTGAGTAACTATAATAGATCCTTTTTTTAAGTGTGCAAATATTGATGTTTCGCCGTTTAAATGGTCTATAATAATATAATTACCACCAGGTTGATTATTATTAGTAGTGCCAACTTGATTATCATCAATAGTATTTACAACTTTTATTATTTTTCCATCAGCAGGCGCATTTAAGCGTTTTCCAAAACAATAATGATTTTCTTTTTGCCTCCAATCTCCTGTGTAATTTTTCTTTCTTACGGTTCCATCAGGTAATATTGTATCCTGTACGATAAGAAAATCAATTGCATATCGTTCGCCTCCACCGCGACTAGTAAAATGATGAGCACCTTCAAAATGCGTTTTTCCACCATTAACCACAAACCATTCGTCTTCAAAAGGCAATTCTAAGTCTGTTACAGTTTGGTAATTTAGATAAATGTCTTCGTCTAGTTTTCCTTCATCACCCATTAAAGTATCTGTGCAAGATGTTATAACTAAAATATAGGCTACTATTTTTAGATGTTTCATAATTAAAATTTATAGTTAATTCCTATGTTAATTTGATGTTGTAATTCTCTGAAAGCATTAGATATTTGAAGCCTATCATAATTGAAGTTATAATCTGCTTTTACATCTAAGTTTTTTGACAGCGTGTATTTGTATTCCGTACTCCATAAAACACTTTGGTATTTCCCTATTGAGTAAAAATTTTCTTCGAAAGTTGAAGTTCTCCACATAACCAATGGAATTGTTAATTTAGATGATAATGATTGTTTGTCATCTATCTGAAAAGTAAAGCGACCAGCTATTCCAAGTTTTTGTTGAAAATCATATTGTTTCCAGTCGTTAAAAGAAGATACATTAGTTTGAGTCTGTAAGCCTAAATGTATTTTAAGCTTCTCATTTTTATAAACTTGTTTCAATGAAGAAAAATTTAGTACAATTTTTGAATATTGAGGATTAGGCTCTGGAATTATATTGGTTTCTAATTCAGAATTTAAATAATCTAGTTGCACTTCAAAAAGCTTTTCTCTTTTAGTAATACGCGTATATTTTAATTGATAGTTTAATGCATTGTAGTCATAACGTGAAATAGGTGCAAATGTTAAATTTTTTAAATAGCCAATAGTGTAACCCGTTGAAAATTCTATACTACTTTTTTTAGTTTGAGAAACTTCTTGAGCCAAGGTATTTGTAATTGACAATAGAAAAATTAAAGATAGAATGATTTTATTCATGAGGATTATGGTAATAAATTTAGAAATAGATGTTTTTTTAAATTTTACTTTTTTTAAGCGTATTATTCTATTCCAAAGATTTCTTTTAATAGACCTGCACCTTCACCTATTGCATCATCATGACCTGCACCTTCAACCAGAATTACATTCGCACCTTTATCATTTAAAAATTGAACTTCTTGTTTTGAAAGTGGTCCAGCTACCTCGTCTCTATCACCATAAACATAGGTTACTTTTGAAAGGCTTGAAATGCTGTTGAGTTTATCAGTATACCGGTTAAATGCTAATCCTGCAAGTAATTTCCCCATATTTCTTTCTTCTATGTTATCATTATTAGGATCATTGTCTAATTCAATTGTATAATTGCCATCATTGTCATAGACATGATATGGAAATTCACCTTCACTAAGAGCTTGCCAAGCAGCGTCATCCACATTTAGGCGATTACCTAGTATAAGATAGCCATCAGCAATATCAACTCCATATGTAGCTATCAATTCTTGGACAATTAAACAACCATACGAAACCCCAAGGACATAGACTGTTTTTCCTTGTTGATTATTGAAGAAATCAACAACACGTTTTATATTAGAGACACTTTGTAAATCATACTCTTTTGCTTGCTCAAAAGTAATATCAGAACCTGTGAATAGCATTGGGTTTTTTGTTTGTACCTGATGCACCATGACATACAATGCTGATTGAATTCCTAGTTCAGTTACTATTTGATTTGAAGCTTCATCGTCATCAAGTTCAAGTCCAGGGCCTCCCTGAGCATGAATGACTACAATGTCTCCTTCTAAATTTCCATAAAATTTAGCAATATCTAAAACTTCATCAAATGTGTTTGAAGATTTAGGAGTGTCATCATCATTATTACAAGACAAAAAGGAGGTGAATAAAATAGTGCAAATAATTAAATTTAATCTGTTTGTATTTTTCATGTTATTTTGTTTTGAGACAAAAAAAGAGAAAAAGACACTTAAAAAAATAATAATTTGATAACCGTTGGATAGTTAGTGATGAACGTAGAAAATTAACATAGCATTAATAAATTATATGTTTCTTTGTTAATATGCGTAAATTAAATACAACTAAAACAACTTTATTCGCTGGACATATTCTGTTTTGGCTATTTAACTATTGGTTAATAGCTTTTGCTACTAAGCTTAATTGGAATGGGTTTACTTATGATTCAGGTAGTTTTCAATATGCATATCTCTACGGACTTTTTTTTAATGCTCTTTTGTTTTACTTACAAATTTTTTGGTTGTTTCCAAAAATATATATTCAAGATAAAAAAAGGATGTTTTATGTAGTTTCGATTTTTATAATTCTTTTAGTTTCTTTAACTGAAGCTTATTTTGATTATTTGCTTCTTAATTTTTACGGTGTAAATGACCAGCCAATAGATGCAAATTTTAACACTAATACAATCGTTCATATACTATACAGTATTGCGGGGTTTTACTATATTCTGAAATTTGAATACAAAAAATCAGAAAAATTAAACCAGGCTTTGTTAGAAGAAAACTATAAAACAGAATTAAAATATTTAAAAGCACAATTAAACCCTCATTTTTTATTTAATGGTATTAATAGTGTTTATCATTTAATTGGTAAAAACGATACCTTAGCGAAAGAGACTTTACACCAGTTTTCTGACTTATTAAGGTATCAACTCTACGAAAGTAACACTCATATTTTGTTAGAAAAAGAATTAGACTTCGTAATGAAGTATATAAAAATTGAAAAAACTCGAAGGGGTTCAGATATTCAATTGAATTATGATATTAAATCAGGAAACTCGAAATTAAAAATAGCTCCCTTATTACTTATTCCTTTTATTGAAAATGCTTTTAAACATTGTAGTAATCATATAGATAGTAATGCAAATATCATTAGAATTAAAATTGAAGAAGCAGAAAGGAAGATTCACCTCAATGTAGTAAATAGTTATGATGAATCAATATATGAGAATAGAATTGGTGGAATAGGGCTGGTCAATGTAAAAAAACGGTTATCATTATTATACCCAGATAAACACCAATTGGACATTAAAAAAAACAAATGTAATCATATAGTAAACCTATATATTAGTTTATAATATTAATATGAAACAACTCAATTGTTTAATTATCGATGATGAGCCTATTGCTAGAGAAGGCATTGCAGACTATTGTAAAGAGATTTCGTTTTTAAATGTTATTGCTTTATGTAAGAATGTGTTGCAAGCAAACCATTATCTAGAAGAGAATCAAATCGATTTAGTTTTTCTAGATATCAATATGCCCATAGTTTCAGGTATTGATTGGTTAAAAGGCTTAAAAAACTCCCCTTCAGTTATTATGACAACTGCATATGAGGAGTATGCTCTGGAAAGTTTCACATATAACGTTTTAGATTATTTAGTAAAGCCAATTTCATTTGAGCGTTTTTTACTGGCAGTTAATAAAGTTAATAACTATTACAGTCATAAAACTGAAGCCAAAGTACTGTTTTTGAAAAGTGAAAAACAGCTTAAAAAGGTAAACTTAAACGATATTTTATTTGTGGAAGGAATGCAAAATTATATTAAAGTAGTAACACCAGAAGAAACCATTATTACACATATGTCTTTAAAGAGTTTTAAAGACCAATTACCAGAAGGTAGTTTTATTCAAACGCATAAGTCATATATAGTTTCAAAATTCAAAGTAGATAAAATTATAGAAAATCAAATTATTATTGGTGATTATGAAATCCCTATAAGCATTCGTTTAAGGAAAATAGTTTTAAATAGTTTTTAAATCATGGAAGAGGCATTCGATGGAGTTCTTAAATGTTTTACAACGGTTTTGTATATGAAAAGTAGCAAATTAATGTATACTATTTTTCAATTTAAAACAAAGATAACAGTTAAGAACTAACTTTAGATTTAGCTCTTAACTGCTATTCTTTATATACGTTGGTGGCAATAGTTTTTTTTTTTTTTTGCAAACACTTTCCTCCATTCAGTAGCATCATACACAAGTTGTGATTCTTTAATTAATCCGTTTTCTATTCTGAACCATTCTGAACCAAAATTATTTTCTAACCCTTTTACGTCGGATTTGAAATTATAGAGAACAGCGACTGATTCACCATTTTCTGCCACTTTAATAATTTCAACTCCAGTTAAAACTTTTCCTAATTCTTGTGCTGTTACTAAAAATTCCGCCTTCGAATTATTTTCTTTCGTTGGGTCTTTAAATCTATAATCGTCAGCTAATAGTGCAATTGATTCAGATAGTTTTTCAGGGGAATTAAATCCACTTAAGAATGTCTCTACAATTTTCGTGTTTGTCATAATGATAATTTTCATATTAAATAATAGGACAAATTTCCGAAAAATAAACTTTTTAAATCTTGGTTTTTACCAAGATTTAAATTTGAACAGAATTGTACAGTTTACTAAAATTGGTAGCATCGATTCGTAAATAGGAGGCAATATCCTTTTGTGCTACTAGTTGAAATAAGTGAGGACTTCTTTTTGCGAATGTTTTAAATCTGGTTTCAATATTGTGAGCTAATAATTGATGGTGTCTTTCCATTAGTCCTACTAAAATTTTTTCTATAAAAATTCTGAAAAGAGTTTCTAGCTCTCTATGTTTTCGTATTTGTTTTTCGTGGTTTTTGTAAGATATCCGAAGGAACCTACTAGACGTAATAGTTTCTAGGTGATATTTAGATGGGTTTTGTGTGAGAAATGACTCCATTAAACCGCTAAATGATGGGGCATATGAAAAAAAGAGAATGTGTTGTTTTTCGTCATTTAGAAAATAAGCCTTTTGAATTCCTTCTTGCACAAAATAAAGATAAGATTCCGTTTTATCCTTTTCCGATAATACTGTTTTTTTTGGTACGGTATATTCTTGCCAATAAGAGAGGTATTCATCCAATATATTGTCGGGTACTTGGTGTATTTCTAAAAGGAATTTTTTCAATGCTTACTAGTTTTTTAATGTCTTGTCCTGAAATACGGCTACAGGTTAAAATTGATTTTACGCTGATAATTTGTATACCATATTCGGTGTTTTATAGTTTAAAGATAAGTGTAATCTTATTTCATTGTATAAATTAATTGCACTTTTTGCAGCCCTCTTTGCATGTGCTACGTTTTCAAAGGTTTGATCGAGATAAAATTCGTCTTTTAATATTCCGTTTACGCGTTCAGCCATGGCATTTTCGTAACAATGATTTTGTTCAGTCATACTAATATCTATCTTTTTTCTTTTAAGTATTTGTGTATAAATATTGCTACAATACTGTATTCCTCTGTCAGAATGATGAATGAGCTGTTTAATGTTCTTAGCTTGATAAATGGCTTTATTAAGTGCTCTCACGCATCCTTTTAATTCTAAGCTGTCACTAAGATCATAACCTACTATTTTCCTAGAATACATATCCGTTATTAAAGCCAAATAGCAAAACCCTTTTATGGTTTTAATGTATGTGATATCAGATACCTAAACTTGATTAGGTCTATTAATTTTCATGTCTTTAATAATGTTATTGTACTTATAAAAACGATGATACGAATTGGTTGTTCTAGCACTAGTTTTCTTTCTAAGAGTAAGCATTTTATACTTTCTAAGTACTTTAAATAACGTGTCCCTACCAATTTTAATATTGGCATTAATGAACTCTTTATCTAGAGACCTAATAAGTTTACGTACAACTTCTCTAGGAAGAGATTTGCGTCTTTTTCTAACAATATTTATAATCTGTTGTTCTAGGATTAAACGTTTATCAGTTCTTTTTTTATACTTGTAATAAGCATTACGTTTAAGTCCAAAACAATTAGATATGGTAGTTAAAGAAGCAAACCCCTTAGATTTCTCTTTGGTTTTTATTAAGGCTTTATACTTAGCTTTTTTTTTAGTTCATTAACAGATTTATAACCTAGATCTTCTGCTGCTACTTCTAGATAAGAATCTTGTACCATAGCATCCAGATCCTTTTTAAGGAGTAGTTTTTTAAGTTGTTCCACCTCTTTTTGAAGTGCTTTAATTCTAGATATTTCGTCTTTAGTTTCCAATTTTACTCTGGTATTCATTAAGTCTTTACGGTTGTATTTTTTAATCCACAGATTTACTGTTGTAGGTGCGATAGAGTAGAGTTTACAAAGTTCGCTCTTTGTGTGTTTACCGATAGTAAGTTCGGCTAAAATTTTTAATTTAAAAAGTTCACTGTAACGTCTAATTACTTTGTCATTTCTGTACATAATGTTTAAAATTATGTAGCCTCATTTCAGGACGGGTCATAATTATTGCCAACGTGCTTGTGTATGGTTAGTTGCGTGTTTAAGCAACTAATTTAGTAAACAAATACGAACCAGAGAAAATTCCGAAGGAATTTTCCAAATAAGCACTTGTCAAAGAAATTAATTATACACGTTAGGCACTGTGTTTTATATTTCTATTTTATAAATTTCTTTAACTGCTTTTCTCAAAAGGTATATTCCAAAGACAAAGGTTACAATCGTAAATATAATTGCGCTTTCTCAATTCCAAGTTTGGAGAAGAAATAGACCTTCCTTTCAATTTCAACGTTATTATATCAACTAACATTGAACACTACATAAATTCGTCGATAAATATTTGAAAAGGATATAAGTTAACTATTGTTTCTCTTAATTGTATTTCATTTTAATTAAAAGACTTATTGAGTTAATACTTAAATAATTCTCTTAATGGATTTCCAGTATTTCCACTTGGCAATTGAAGATTGAGCATCATTGTAAGGGTTGATGAGATGTCTATAGGTGAAACTTGCTTTACTGATTCCCCAGAAGATATTCCGTTTCCAAACCAAAGTAAAGGCACATGGGGATCATAACCATATCCCGAACCATGAATGGTTCCCTTTACTGAAGACACGTCGATTTCAGAATCATCATCTTGAACGAAACCAGTATTAAAAGTTAAAATTACATCTCCAGATCTTTTTTGATTATAACCATTTTGAGCATGCTTTTTCAAGCCCGAATTATATTGACTGGTTTGCGTGATATGCAGTTAAAGCACTATTAATTCCTTCAATATTTACCAAGAAATCAACTGCATCTTGCTGGATATTCTTTAGTTGAACTCCCTTTTCTAAAATAGCATCTCTATTTAAATATAATTGTTCATCATCAAAATTTTGAATCCACGTGTCTTCTCCGTATTTAGTGTTTAAATGTTTTTCTAATTGGTCTTTATATCTAGTCATTCTTACTACTCCTGTTGGTATGTTGATATCATTTAGATAAGACGCAATAGGAATCACTCCGTGATCTGAAGTCAGAAATAGAGTATACTCTCCCTTGCCAATATTCTTATCTAAATATTTTAAAAGCTTACTTATTTCATGATCTAATAGTATATAAATATCTTCAACATCTATTGAATTTGGGCCAAAACATGTCCAGCTTTGTCGGTTACAAAATAGCTAATAGTTAGCATATCGGTATCTTCATGATTGCCTAAGTCTTCATTTTTAATGGCATCTATAGCAAATTCAGTGAGCAATTTATTTCCTGCTGGAGAAAACCCTAACATCAAATATTCTATATTTCTTTTTCTGTATTTTACGCGAAGTTTTCTAAAGTCATAAGGAAAAGTAGGGTTGTCTTCTCGAAGAACAAGCTCATATTTATTGTTATCTCCATAACTTTTAATATAACTCTCTATTGGGTAAAACGTATTCCAAACCGTATCTAAATATTTACTTGATTTTTCTAATTTATTAAACTTACTAACCCATTTGGGTAACTTATCCATATAGTAAGAACTAGAAACAAAATATCCGGGACTTGTTTCAATATCATGCCAATATGCTGCATTAGCGAGATGACCTCCAGGTAAAACTGCTCCTCTGTCCTTTAATGAAACACTAATTACTTTTGATCTAAAATTAGTATTCATACGAAGTTGGTCAGAAATTGTAGTCGTTAATAACTGTTTGGGAGAGGATCCAATATTATTTTTAATTTTACTACCAATCAATACAACAGTAGTGTTTTCAACACTTTTTGCATATTTATTTTTATAACGATTGAACCAGCTATTGGCTATAACACCATGTGTAGATGGTGTGGTATCCGTATATATTGAAGAATGCCCTGCTGCAGTAACCGTAGGCGTATAGTTATATTGGGTGTTTTTAAAATTGAATCCATCTCGTAAAATTCTTTTAAAACCATCTTCGCTATATTTAGCTGCATATCGATACATTTGTTCAGACCTCATTTGATCTACTACACAATCCCAACAACCAATTTTGGTTTCTTTAAGCCATCAGATTGCCCATAAGAAAAATTAAAATTAATTATATATAGTATTAAAATTGAGATTATTGTTTTTATTAGGGTACTCATCAAATTTTATTGATTATTAAGTCAGTTTATTTATATGTTATAATTTTTCTTTAATTGCTTTTCTCCAAAAGTATATTCCAATGATAAAGGTTACAATCGCAAACATAATTCCGTTCTCCCCAAGCCAGTGTTCAGTTCCTTCAATTTTTTCTATTAAAGGAGGAAATATTTTCTGAATGTATACATTACTTACTGAGTGAAAGATTACTGCTGGCCATATACTTTTAGATTTAAAAGTATAGTAGGTCATAATAAATGACATCGAAATTACAAAAACAAAAAAAGTTATAAATTCTAAAGTGACATTTTCACTGTAATACACTAATATTGGCCAATGCCAGAATGCCCAGATAAATCCAACAAAAAGGGAAACACCGGTAAAAGAAAGAACCTTTCTTGATTCATATATTAAAAAACCTCGCCACCCTATTTCTTCTCCTAAAACCGTTGCCATTGCCCTTGTAACGCCTACAGTTCCTAGTAAAATAGCACCTATGATTACGGCAAACGTTGGTTTTAATGTCCCAATTCCAACTAATCCAAGTTCTGTAGCCCATTCCATAATGTTCTCTTCATTCGACAATCCTCCTAATCCAAAAATCCAGATGAGTATATAAGTAATTAAAACATAAATAGCAGGAATAAAGTAAGACATGCGAATATATTTCCAATCTGCCCATTTCCAATGTATGGAAGAAATAGGTTGTCCTTTTAGTTTTATTGTGATTATTGCAGCTATTGCTGGACACCACATGAGTGCACCAACGTATATTCGAGAAGGATATAAATTAACAATTGCAAGATAAAATGGGGTGCTTACAATTGTAACAATAATTAGGAAAATAAAGATTGTTTTCCAAGTCTCTTTGCGTTCTGATTTTTTTTCTAGCATTTTGGTCTATAGGTCGATTTACTCTTGGAAGAGGATTGGGTATAAGTTTTGTTACATTGTGCCTAACGGCAGTCTGTCTAATAACTTAAAATAACCCCTCAGAGAATCCTGTATTTGTTTTTTTTAAAGATAGCCCTCCGAATATTAAAGTTACAAAAATAGGTTTTTAGACAGTCTGACAGTTAGTGTAAAATGCGTTTTAATGCATTTTTACACAGTGTTAGCACTGGTTTTTCTTATAAATAGGCTGATCCTTATTTAGATTTACAACTATTTTACCAACCACAGTACGTTGTTCAAGGCTATGAATAGCATTTGGTACGTCTTTTAAGGAAATAACTTTTTGTATAGCGGGATTTATCTTTTTATCAGCAATCATTTCAAGCACTGTTTTTATATTTTTTGTAACTTCAACCTCTTGAGTTAAAGCCATAAATTTCTGACTACCACGGTCGAAGCGGCCAAAAAGTTTTAGCTTAAGCATATTGTAAAAATCACCTCCAACTAATACATATTTACCATCTTTCTTTAAAATTTGTTTGTATCTGCCTGGACATTCGAAAGATGCCGTATCAAAAACAGCATCAAACTCATTTCCTTTTAACGCTTTGATTGAGTCCTTTTTTTTATAGTCAACAATCTCATCTGCTCCCCAACCCCTTACTGCGTTAACTTTTTTGGTTGAACATATTGCAGTTACATAGGCTCCCTGAGCTTTTGCTATCTGAACACCAAAAGATCCAACTCCACCAGAGGCACCATTAATCAACACTTTATCTCCTGGATTAATTGAGCAAAGTGTTATTCCCATCATTGCAGCCTGGCCAGATATAGGCACAGTTGCGGCTTGCTCAAAAGAAACGGTTTCTGGCTTCTTGACCAAGTGTTTAGCATTTACGATTGCATACTCTGCAAAACCTCCTCCAAAGGATTTGCGAATATCAGCTACGATTGCATCACCTACTTGATAACCCTTAACATTTTTACCGATGAGTTGAATCGTTCCAGCAATGTCCATTCCTAAGATCCTTTTTTTCTTAGAAGGTCTGAACAGTCCAAAAACCATCCGAATAATAAAATAATTTGCTCGGACAATATATCTATCGGCAGCATTAATAGAGGCACATTCAATTTTCACTAAAACTTGATTCTTGTTGGGCTTAGGTATTTCCCTATCATCGACAAGTTCCATTACTTCTTGAGGGGCACCATAGTTTCGGAAAACAATAGCGCGCATCAATTTGGGTACATATTTTAAAGATTGCATGTTTTTTTATTGCAATTTATAGGGAAATGATGATTCAGCCTTTGCCTGTGAGCTCAATCATTATTCACAGAGGTTCTTTCTAAATTTAGTAGGCGAATAGCCATATTGATCTTTGAACATTCGCGAAAAACTGGAAGGGTTAGTGAATCCACATTCATAGCAAACCTCTTTTATCGAGCTTAGAGAAAAAGCTAAAATTCTTTGTGCCTTCTCTAACTTTTTTTGAGTGATGTATTTAGCTGGTGTGCTGTCATATATTTTGTTGAATTTTCTTTTGAAGGAGGCCATACTGTTGTTTGTCATAGCCGCCAAACGCTGAAGGTCTAATGGCTCATACAGATTAGAATCTATGACTTCCCTAAATGAAAAAGTTTTATCAGAAAATAAACTTCTTATGATTATATTCAAGTTTGAAGGTTCGTCAGTTTGCAGGAGAAGTAGAATAATTTCTTTTAACTTGAGTACCAAAATTTCTTCGCTAAGTACATTTTTGTGTTCGAAAAATTTAGCGATATAAGAAAAATAAGCCTTTACAAGGGCTGTAGCATCTTCTTGGGATGTATCCTTTTTTAATGGATGATCCAATTCTTTCCAAAATTTCGGCTTTTGACCATCAAAAACTTTTTGTAGCACCTCTCGATTAAAATGAACTACAATAGCACTCAACCTTCCAGATTCAATTGTTGAGAGGCTACGATCGACTGTTTTACCACATAACGAAAGGATAACTGTGCCCTTTGTAGCTAAAAACCCTGATTTTGTTAAGTCTTGCTCATCACCTTCTAGAATATAAGCAAAACAAGATTCAGCTGGTAAATCAAATCCTCCCTCTATAGGCGTTAGTAATTCATACCATGTAAATAACGGTTTTTCATAAAGTAGGATTTGATTAAATTTATTCACCATAAAGTTTATCTCTTATTCTCAGTAAAATTCTTTTTTTTTGCTGTATTCAAGGTTCTAACGCAACAAATGGTTTTGTGTATGAGTAGTAGCAATTTTAAAGGCACTACTTTTCGGGAAGTAAAATACAAAATAAAAAGTAATAGCGATTTGAGTTATAAACCAAATCGCTACTACTCATACACGTTGTTATACAACGTTTTTACTGCTAAAATTGATAGCCAATACGTAAGTGCAAATTTATAGCAGTTTCTCCTTTGTTCTTTGTAAATTCAGCATTTTAGAAAAATAATGAATATAACCAACCAATTCCAGGTTCATAGTTAAAACACTCCATTTTAATTCTTTAAACTAAATCATCAGCTTTTAATAAAGAATTAGATCATACTCTTAAAAATATTGAGTTAAGTCGTTAATCTTGCCGTTAAAATTTATATTTACCGCTCAACGAAAATAGACTAGGAGTTCCATATGCACCAATAACAGACTTATTAAAATGCAGATCATGGTCAAATTGTATAAAGAAATTTTTTTCAACATCATAACCCATCCCGTTTTTAAATTTTAATTGTGGTGGCGGAAGATTTAATTGTAAATTATCACTTTCTGATTCTAATTCTATTCCTGAAAAAAGATAAAGTTTATTTGTAATATAAAGTTTAGTTATAATTGGTGTTTTAAAAACATTTGCCAACAAATAAGTATCGTAAAACCCATGCAGTTCTACTGAAAACTTTGACTTTATTTTATAACGGAATACAAAATTTGAATGTTGTTCCTTGCTAAATAAATCTATAGGATATGCAAAATCATGGAGTGTCAACTGGGGTTTAGGAGTGGTAATATTATTTCTATCTACCCTTTCTTCTTGTGCATTTATTCTAATTGTTGATAAAAGAATTAAGCATAAAACAATAGTTCTAATCATAAAAAGATTGAGTCTCATTTTTAACTTTAAACAATTTTTATTTTTCATAATTATCTTATTGAAAGGTATAACTTGTACGAACTACTTGGGTTAATCTAAAGTATCCATGAGCATAATTACCAGCGTTATCTATATTTACACAATTTCCTTTTACGATGGCAGGAGTTTGTCCAAAAACACCATTACCTTCTGATTGCAGAATAAGTAAATTTATATAATTGAAATAATCTCTAGAGATACCAAAAAAATCAATATATATAATATCACCGGGAACAAATTCCTCTTCATCTGAATCCTCATCTTTTTCATAAAATACTTTAATTCTATTCCCGTCCCTGAATTCATCATCAATATCAAATAGCCTTGGTAATAAATCTCCTTGCTCTTTAAATTTAAGGAGGTAATAATTATTTACATCTACCGGGTCATCAAATAAAACATTAACATCTAGCGCATTATTATCAAAACCTCCTTCATTAGATTGGATAACTTCAGCTATATCCACAACTGGTATTAAAGTTTCTGTAGCTGAGTAACGTTCCTCATTATATATAACTTCCAATGTATAGGATTGGTTAAGCACAGGGACAAAATTTGAACTGGTATACTTCCCATTATTTTGGTTTATAAAAACAAATTTGTCCAAACTATTATTATTTATAACAATAACAGAAGCATTGTTAACACTTGCATTTGATGTTGTATCAAAATAAGGTATTGAAGTGCTTAATTTAATGGTTTGTTCATTTCCTATAGTTCCTTTTTCCCAATCCAAAGAGGCTTCAATTGTTAGCCTGGGAGATACTGTTTGTAAATTCACGTCTATAACGTCTTCACAAGCTATAATTAGTATAGCTGAAATGAATATTACAATTCTTAAATATTTATTCATTTTCTTAAAATTTAAAGTTATATGTTACTGAGGGTATAATACCGAATATAGAAGTTCTAGTTGCTTCGTTTATACTTGTTTCTAAATTCTGCCCAAAAGAAACTGCTGCTGCGTTTTTACGATTATAGATATTGTAAATACCAAAAACCCATTCCCCTTTCCATTTTTTGTTTAGTTTTCTATTCGGCTTATAAGTCGCAGAAAAATCCAGTCTATGGTAAGCTGTCAATCTATTCGAATTTCTATTGGAGAAGTTGGCTATTGAAAGTTCTTCATATTCGTATTGACTATCTGGATAGGTTACAGGCCTGCCTGTTTGGAAAACGAAATTAGCACCAAAACTCCATTTATCATTTAATTGATAATTTCCTGTTAGAGAAAAGTCGTGGGGTCTGTCATTAGAAGCATTATACCATTTTCCATTATTGATTCCAGGGCCTCCTGCGGTACCTCCAAGTGTTTTTTGTTCTGATTTTGAAAGTGTATAAGCGAACCACCCCGTGAATTTACCTTTATTTTTACGCAGTAATAATTCAAGACCATACGCTCTTGATTCTCCATTTAAAACTTCTGTTTCAATAGTATTTGTAATCAAGTTTGACCCGTCTATATAGTCTAATCTATTATCTACCGTTTTATAATATCCTTCAACCTCTAGTGAATATGATTTCTTTTTGAAATTTTTAAAATAGCCAAAAGCGAATTGGTTTGATATTTGTGGTTTTATGTACTTTCCACTTGGTGTCCATACATCTAATGGCGAAACTGCATTGGTATTGGATATTAAATGAACATACTGAGCCGCCTTTGTATATTGCATTTTTACGGAAGATGATTCATTTAACTGATACGCTAATGATACTCTGGGCTCTAGGTTGCCAAAACTTTTTATGTTTTTATTTTTATCATGGTAAGTCACCCCAATATCTGTACCACTTTGATAAACACCCAACGCATCGTTGTAAATTACGGGCTGGTTGTTTGTGTAATTTGTAATTTCTTGACCTCCTAATCGATTAAACATACTGTATCTTAACCCATATTGAGCGGTAAGCTTATCTGTTAGTTTATGTTCAGCATTGATATACAAAGCGCTTTCAATTGCTTTTTTATCATCAAATTTTAAAGGGTTAATCGAAGAACTTTCAGATGTAGGCGTAATCTGTCCAGGATTAAAATCGTAATAAATACCACTTGCTCCAAAGTTTAATTTAAACGCATTACTCAAATAGTATTTAAGGTCGTATTTTAAGTTGACGTTATTTATTGAAGAAACCCATTCAAATTCACCAATATTAAAATCAATGTTATAGTCGTATTTACTATAAATCAGCGATAGGTTTGAGAATAGCTTATTGTTAAAAATATGATTCCATCTTAGGTTTCCTGATGTATTTCCATAGCCTACTCCAAAATTATCTCCAAAGCCTAGTTTATCCCTACCAAAATAGCCTGAAAGAAAGAGTTTGTTATTTTCATCTAAACTATAATTGGTTTTAAGGTTTAAATCGTAAAAACCAATATCAGTATCGGATTTTGCTGCTTTTAAAAACAAAGTAGCGTACGAGCCTCTACCTGCAATCAAAAATGAGCCTTTATCTCCAAATAATGGCCCCTCTACGGCAAGTCTACTAGAAATTAATCCTATTCCACCAGTAAGTGCTATCCGTTCACTATTTCCATCTTTTTGGCGAACATCTAAAACAGAAGAAACTCTCCCTCCAAAACGTGCGGGAATCCCTCCTTTATATAGTTTAATATCTTTAATAGCATCTGCATTGAATACAGAAATATATCCTAACAAGTGTGAAGTATTATATATTATGGCCTCGTCTAACAAAACCAAATTTTGGTCTACAGCACCACCTCTTACATGAAAACCACTTGTACCCTCAGCGCTACTAGTTACACCAGGCAACATTTGGATGGACTTAACAATATCAACCTCTCCTAGTACCACAGGCATTTTTTTAATCGTTTTGATATTCAATTTAGAAACGCTCATTTCAGGATTTCTGAGATTTACGTGTTTTGTTTCCTCTCCAGCAAGAACTACTTCGTCCAGTTTTGTGGAAGATTCGATTATTTTAAAATCTAATTTCTGATTTCTATCAAGTAGAATTTCTCTGATAATTTCTCCATATCCTAAATAGGAAACGATTAATGTATAATTTCCTTTTGGAGCTGTGATTGAATAAAAACCATATTCGTTAGTAACCACACCATTTGTTGTACCTTTTAAAAAAATGGAAGCACCGAAAAGCGTTTCTCCACTGCCTTTGTCCAAAATTACGCCACTCAAGGTAAATTTTGTTTGTGCTACTATTGGAGAGCTAAGTAGTAAAAATATAAAGTAGGTTAGTAGAGTAAATAAACTACATGGGTAGCTTTTTATTTGGCGATTTTCATTCATTTTTAATAAATTTAGAATTTGACCACAAATCAATAAATTTATAATGATTTAGATTGACCAATAGAAGCATTGGTGCGTTATTATATGTTAAAAAAAACATTGAATAACTTTAAGAAATACTTTTTTTGAAGTCAGAAGGTGAGAGTCCAGTTTCTTTTTTAAAAATTCTATTGAAACTGGTTCTTGATTTAAAACCGCATTCGGACGCAATTCCAAATAGGTTATAATTTTTATAGCTATCCAAGTTTATCTTGACTTTTACAGCTTCTACACGATACTTATTTATTAAATCATAAAATGTAGTGTTCAAGTATTGATTTAACATTGTGGACAGTTTTTTGTCTGTTGTAGAAAGTTGTTCTGCTAATTTTCCTAATGTCAAATCTTCATCCAAATATGGCTGTTCAGTTTTTATAATAAGTTCAAGTTTGTTTTTCAAATTTTCAAACGCTTCTTTTTTATCAGAAGATAATGTCTTCTTTTTTTTCTTATTAATTTCAGGTTCAATTTCATTATCTAACAAAAAGGTTGGTAATAATACTTTAGATTGATTTACACCATAATATGCCAAATATGAAACTAAAACAATCATAGCTAATACAGAAATATTGTCGATATTCCATTGAAAATTACCAAAAAAGGACTCATATGTTTTAAGGATTAAATCAACACTTATAATACCCAATGTGGACAAAAGCATAATCTTTATCCAATTAAAATCAAACTTCGTCAAGTTCGAATATTTGTATTTGGTTAATTTTTGATATTTTGATAACAATTGTAATGAAATAATCAAATATAGGATGAAATAGAAACTTTCAATTCTAAAAAAAATGAATATAAAATCTTTTAATGCATACGAAAAGACATCAATTTTAAAACTCGTATATAGAAGCGTTGGAATTGTAATACCGAAAGCAAACAATAAAGTAGGAATAAATTGTGGTAGCATATTCCTAACCAAATTATCTTCTTTTAAAAACAAAGACTTTACATATAGAAATAATAAAGGACCTAAAGTAATTTTTGTTATATCATTTGGAAAAAAACAGAGTTTTATTAACCAATTTATATTATGTAACAAAGCATAAAAGTATATAGCTACAAATAACAGAAGTAAAAAAAGTAGTATTAATACTTTTTGAGGTAGTTCTTTAGATTTAATTCTTAATAGTCGCAATAAAATTATTGCAATAATTACGATGCCACCCACCAAAAAGAAATCTAAAATTAAATCCATTAATTAAAATTTAGTTTTTTTCAATGTTTGAAACGTTCATTTGCATAGTTTTCTAATGTATAAAGTTTGTGTTGAGGACTGTTTTTTTATACTGTACAACGTTTATTATAAGAAACATAGGGCAGGTGATAAGCACTACGTTTCAGGTTTGGCACTTAGCCAAATATAATATTTTGTATTTATCTTTTTATTGAAAGTGTCAAATTTTATATTTGGTGGACTTCATAAAAAAAACACAGAACTTTGGAGTTAAAACAAAAGCCCTATGTTTTTTATACATCTTAAGTTAGCAATTTAATAAAAAGATTAAATTTAAGAGTTATAAATCAGAAAGAATAAAAGAGAGAATTAAGGTTAATGTATATGGAGAAGTATTGGTAATAAAAAGTTACGAAATCTCTTGTTTTTATGTTCCTTTAATGCATGCAAACATAATAAAGCATGTAGAGATATTTATGAGCGTATTGTAAACAAAGGAAAGAGTAAAAAACTAGCCTTAATAGCAGCTTCAAATAAGCTAATAAAACAAAGTTTTACAATCGAAAAATCAGGTTTGCCTTATGATGAAAAATATGTTTCCGTTTTGTCAAAATAAGTAGTGTTTATTAAAAAAATAAAAGCTCAAAATACCAAGTAGTAGCATTTTGAATCTAGAATAATATTGCATAAAATTAATGAAGAAAAGATTTGTTTTCTACCTCAGTTCTTTGTTAGCAAATGTTTTTTATTCTAATGCTTGTTCATAAATCGTATTAATTAACTCTCTTATCAAATCGGAATTTTTGTGGTTTATCATTATCACTATTCCCCAATTTGATTTCTTGTCGTAAGCAAAAATCGAGGAACAAGAAAACGTGTCACCTGCTTTATAAAAGAAAGTGTCATTTCCGTTTCGTTCTATTTCTTGTCCGAAACCTATTTCCATTTGGGTGTTTTTATAGAACGTTTTTTCTGTTACTGAAGTTGCTTTTCCAATTTTTCCTTTATTTGACAAAAGTGTTTTTAACAATTTTGTCATATCAAATGTGTTCGACTTTAGCAAACCTGCTGGTGCAAATAATGAATTCCAAACAAAATAATCTTGCTGTACTCCATTTATATCGTGTCCAACAACTTTGTTCTTAACATTGAAATCCGTTGTCAAAGTATTATTCATTTTTGAAGGAACAAGTATTTTTTCCTTTACCAATTTGTCAAAACTTTTTGAGTAGATATTTTCTAACATAATGCCCATTAAAACATAGCTTATATTTGAGTATCTATAATTACCATAATTTGATAATTTCGTACTGTCGTTGACGATGAAATGAATAGCCTCTTTGCTTATGTCTAAAGGCTGTTTAGGATTCAATTTTATAAGTTTACCAAAATCAAAATCCGGCAGACCTGATTGATGGGAAGCTAAATCGGAAATTTTAAGTTTACCTTTTATTTTTTCGGACAATATGTATTCTTTCGGTAAGTAGTTACCTATAAAGTCGTCAATTTTCAATTTCCCTTCGCCTTGGGCTTGTGCTACTAAGTTAGCAGTCAACAATTTTGTAATAGAACCGATTTCATAAACTGTATTTTCGTCCACTTTGAAATCACCTTCCTGACTGATTCTTCCATAATTGAAGAAATACTCCTTTCCATTGTCTATAAACCCTAAACTCATTCCGACTTTTGGATTTTTATTATGGATAGCCTGACAAATTGAATCAATTTTTTTCTCTCGGGATTGCCCAAACGCAAGTTGATCTGATATTAATAAAATTATTACACTAAAGATTATCTTCATATATTATTGTTTTCCTATAAGTCTGGCAATGTTTATTAATGTTACCGAAATGTTGATTTTAATATTTGCTAACGTTGTTGTGTATGATTAGTGGCGTTTTCAAACACATAATTTAGTAAATAAAAACTGAATAGAAAATCCGCGAGGGTTTTCATAAATAGGCGATAACTAGCCATTAATTATACACGGTGTTAGCAAATCGTATTTTATTCTTTTTCAAAACATTGTTGTCCAATTGCACCACCTCCAAATTCTAAAACAATATTTCTCTCATAATAAACATATAAACAACCATCATTATATTCAGATTGTTCTTCTTTACTCAAATCGTTTTTAAAGAACTTATATGAATATTTTCCCATTCCGCTTCTTGCAAAACCAACTGTAGTTATATTTCCGTTTTTAATTGAGTTACAATTAGCATTGTCAAGTAAATTTTTAATATTCATTAAAGTCTTTTTATTCCAGCCCAAAGTGTTTATTTGTTCCAATAAAACTTCTGAATTATACGGTAAATTTGATTCTCTGAATTTTTGGTCAATTCCGCCATTTTTGTTTTTCCGATTTGAGTAAATTCGTAAGTCTATACTTTTGTCTGTATTGAAAACAATATCTTTCGGATTAAACTCAATATAGACAATAAGGCTATCGGGAACTAATACAGAATATTCTTTGATAAGTGTTTTTATATTACTCTCGTTTGCTTTTAGGTTGTTTATTTGTTCTTCTTTACTACTTTTATTCATAGAAAGTATCATCAATAAAAATTCCCTTTCTTGATTGTTTCCTTCATTAAATGCTTTTGTTAATCCTTCTACTTTAGTTGGATGAACTTTTTTTATAACAATTTTAAATAAAGAATCTTTATTAATATTCGGGTTAAATTTAGGTTCATCTTTTTTAATAACTTTCTTTTTAGGTATTGAGTCATTATCTGTTTTTCCAACAAATAGAAAATCTCCAACAAGAATAGATTTTTCTAATTCCTTTTCAGTATAAGATTTTCCTTGTGTGTTTTTTTGCGATGAACAACTTAAAATCAAAAGGCTAATTAATATGTAGAGAATGTCTTTCGTCATATGTTTGCCAACAACGGGATATATGTACCAGTACATATATTTCTATTATGTTTTAAAACAAATTTAATGAAATTTGATAGAGTTTATGATAATAATTACTGAATTTTAAACATGCAAAATAATGTTTGCAACTCTTTGTTTTAAAGGGGAGGGGGGAAGCAAGTAAATGTTTTAGAGATAAATAGGATATGTGTAGAATTAAACGTTTAATAGACGTTTAATTCTACACATAAAAAAAAGATTTTAAGAGGCGATTGGTATAAAAGGAAATTTTGAGCGCCTTTATCGATACTAAATATATTAAAATTGATAAACCTTTTTAGACCAATCTGTAACATCTTTATAATTAATAAGAAAATTTGTACAGTTTTTAATAGTATAGAAAAAACTGTACAAAAATATTATAATATTAAATATAGTTGTTGGTTTAAACAATAGTATTAATGTGTTACTTAAATAAAGTTTTGATATTTAAGAATAGTTATATAAATATTTTAATTGGTTTCCTTTTGCTTATTCAGACCATTGCGCAATAACTTCCTTTTGCCATTTTCTATTTTTTTTAATAAAAACAAAGTATTCTCCAGAATTTGGTCTATTTAGACTCAAACAGACTCTGTTCATTTCTTTATTAAAAATAGGTTTGTCAATTAGAATATATGGTTCATTGTATAACTCCTTAGTATATATCTGCTTATTTAAAGCAATAGTTGATAAAGAATCAACTGAAACGCCATTTTTAAATAATTTAGAGGTGTTTAATATTTGGTAATTATATTTTGATAAAATTTTTAAATCGAATGTTTTATTTTGCTTTATTTGTTTTTTTATAAAAACAGTGTCTTTTTCCTTTAAATGATGTGATAAATATTTAATATAACTAACCCTTTTAAATTCATTGTCGTTTAAAATAGAGTGTGGTAATTTAGGAAGGAAGTTAAAATCTGAAATCATTATTTTCTGGCTTGATAATAATTTTAAATTTATGGTATCAGATAATATTTCATTTAAAAATTCTACTTTTTCATTGTTTCCAATAACAAATTCAGTTTGCTTTAAATCTTTTTTATCAGAGCAATTCCATAAAATTATTATTAATATTATTGGATAGAAGAGTGTTTTTTTCATATAATTAACAATGTATTTTAAGAATATTAAATATTAATGAAAAGTAAATACGCTTAGATTAAAACTACTTCATCTTCTCAAAAAAGGTTAACTCATAATTTGGTAACAATTTAGGATGTGTAATTTTAATAAAATCTTTTAATACTAAATCGGGCCTAATAGGAGCCAATTCAAAAAATAAAAGTCCGCCAGTAGCTCCTTTTTTTGTTCCCATAGTATATATGTTCCCATTATTTAAAGCATCAAACTCCTTATAAAGTTTGTTAGCACTTTTTAATTGCTCTTTAGTTTCGTACAAACCGCAACCAATCCAATAATCAGCGCTTTTTCCTTTATCTAAAACACTCTCGAAACTTAACTGTAAGCTACCAGTTCCTTTTGTTTCTTTCCATAAATAATTAAGGTTAGCATCTTTTAAATAAGTAGCCATAAAACTTTCACCGGCAGGTACATTCCAAATATCTTTAAACATACTACCAGATATAACAGTAGCAGGTTTTTTTGTAGTGCTTTTAGCTATTTTAGTAGCTTCTATATAGTTTTTTTCAATACTTTTAAAAATGCTATCAGCTTCTTTTTCTTTGTTTAGAAGTACGCCAAAAAGTTTAATCCATTCCGCTCTTCCTAAAGGCGTTTCCTCTAGCCAATCACCATTAAATATAACAGGAATCGCAGCTTTTTTTATGTTTTCGTATAGTTTGCTGTTTGGGTGTAATGAAAAACCAATTACTAACTCGGGCTGTAAACCCATTAAAATTTCGGTATTCATGCTTTGTTCCGATCCAAGTTCTACTATTTTGTTTTCTTCAATCCTTTTTCTGGTTCTTTTAGATGAAATATATTTTGTGTGCGGAAAACCAACTAATTTATCTTCACTATTTAAAAGTTCTAACATTGGTATGTGTGTGGTACTTGTAACAACCAATTCGTTTACAGGAACTTTAATTTCGTTTTTAGCAATGTTCGTTTTATTAGTTAATGTAAATTCAAATTGCTTTTTAGAGTTTTGAAATACTTTTTTGATGATTAATTTTTTCTCACCATTTTTAGTAATAATATCAAAACCCTTTGCGTATTTAATAGGGCTAAGGGTATCAACAATTGTTGTTATATTTTTATTTTCACTGTTTTTACATTGAATTAAAAACAGAGAGATTATAATAAGTAATATAAAATGTTTCATTTTTTTATAGTGTAAATTTTATGATAGCCCCGTAATTTAGTTTTAAATCGAAAGACTTATCTAAAGGTGTTTTGTTTATATATGCCCACAAACTTCTAATAACACCAGCATGGGTAACAATAACAACTTGCTTTTTTTTCAGGGGTTTAAGCTCGTTTAAAAACTGAACAGTTCTGGTATGTAAATCGATATAAGACTCTCCATTAGTAACAGTAACGTTTACAAAATCATTCATCCAAACATCCAATTCAGGTTTGTTAATATCGTCCCATTTTTGCAGCTCCCAATCACCAAAATCGAGTTCTTTTAAACGATCATCAAAAATAATAGTGTCAGAAAGTTTTTCAGCTAAGAGTTTACAACGTTGTAACGGACTTGAATAATAAGCGGTATTAGCATCATTAACTTTAATCGTTTTTAATATCGGTTTAATTTCTTCTGTAAAAGTATCAACAACACCAAGATCGGCCTGTCCGTAGCAAATACCTTTTTCAATATTCGGAGTTGTATGTCTAACTAAAATAATTTCCATAGGGCAAGTATTGATAAATAAAAAACAACTTCACTAACTTGTTGTAATGCTCCAGCGCAATCTCCTGTTTGCCCTCCAATCCATTTTTTGAATAGGCGTGACATATATAAATATGTTAAAAACAACGGAATTAAAACTAAGAATACGCTAATGTCTTTAAAAAATAACAAAGGTAGCATTCCAAAAAAGCCCGAGATAATAAGTGCTTTTGTACTCATTTTTTTAGTTGTAGGCTTCACTTTAGCAGTATCAGCATCTCTAACATATTCGTGCGTGTATAATAAAACGGTAGCGATAAATCGACTAATTGCATGCCCTGATATAAGTAGTAAAGGAATATTTTTTAATACGTTGTTTAATTCGTGTAGGCTTAAAAACTTTATAGCTAACATTGAAATGATTCCTACAACACCATAAGTTCCTAATCGAGAATCTTTCATTATCATTAGAATCTTTTCTTTAGTCCAACCACCACCAAAGCCATCACACACATCAGCAAAACCATCTTCATGAAAGGCACCCGTTGTCCATACCGAAGCAACAATGCTAAGTACAATAGCAATACTGGGATTAAAAAGGAAAGAAGCGCCAGTATAAACAATTGCTGATATTGTACCAACAAGTATACCTACTAATGAGAAATAGCGGCTACTTTTATTTAAAATTTCAGGAGAATGATTTACCCATTTTGGGCAAGGTATTCTCGTAAAAAACAAAACAGCTGTTAAAAAATAATGAATTTGATTTTTCATAAACTAAGCTTCAGATACGTTTGCGCTTTTAAAAGTAGCCATTTCGTTTAAAAAACTAACGGCAGCTTTTACAATAGGAAAAGCAATGGCACTACCAGTACCTTCACCTAATCGTAAACCTATATTTAGTAATGGTTTTGCATTTAAAAAAGACAACATTTGTTCATGACCTTGCTCACCAGAAGTATGGCAGAATAAGCAATAATCTACAATGTTTTTATTGATGGCTTGGGCAGCTAATAACGCGGCAGTAACAATAAAACCATCAATTAAAATGGTCATTTTTAAAGATGCAGCTTCTAACATGGCTCCGCACATCATTACAATTTCAAAACCACCAAAAGCTGTTAAAGCATCCATCGAATTTTGAATATTTTTTTCATGTAAATCTAGTACACCTCTAAGAATTTGTCCTTTTTTAGTAACGCCATCATCATTTAAACCAGTTCCTTTACCAACACAATCTTCAATAGGTGTATTGGTAAAATAACTCATTAATAAAGCAGCAGATGAAGTGTTACCAATTCCCATTTCGCCAAAACCAATGGTATTTGTACCTTCTTTAAATAATTTAGTAACTATTTGTTTCCCTTTATTTAAAGCTAACAAACAATCATTTGTTGTCATGGCTTGTGTAATACTATAATCTTTTGTGCCTTTTGCTATTTTAGCATGTATTAAATTATCATTTTCTTCAAAATTGGCGTTAACGCCTGCATCTACAATGGTTAAATCAATATTATTTTGATTACAAAATACGTTAATAGCAGCTCCGTTATTCAAAAAATTTAATACCATTTGTTGGGTTACCTCTTGTGGATAAGGACTAACTGGTTTTGAATTTACAATACCATGATCGCCAGCAAAAACAACAATACTAGGTTTTGATAAAATAGGAGTGAGGGTATTTTGAATTTGCCCAATTTGTAACGCAATCGTTTCTAAAACACCTAAAGCACCCAAAGGTTTTGTTTTAAAATCAATCTTATCTTTTAGCGCTTCTTTTAGCGTAGTTGAAATTGGTGTTATATTAGTAGGATACATGATTTTATTTTAAAGTTAATGGTAATCCAGATACCATAAAAGTAGCTTTATCAGCTTTTTTTGCAATGTATTGATTTACCCAACCTTGTAGTTCGGTAAATTTTCTGCCAATTTTAGTATCGGCATGTAAACCCATTCCTATTTCATTAGAAATAATAATAATAGTAGCGTCTATTTCAATCAATTTATCTATTTCTTGGGTAGCTAAACGTAAACTTTCTTCTACATTATTTTTAGTATCTACATAAAAATTAGTAAGCCATAATGTAACACAATCAATAACTACCGTGGTGTTTTTAGGAATTACAGTACTTATATTTTTTTCTTCCTCAATAGTTGTCCAACGTTCATCTCTATCAGAAATATGTCTATCCACTCGTTTTTTAAAATCAGCATCCCAAATTCTTGAAGTTGCTAAGTAATAAGGAGTATTAGATAGTGACTCTGCTAATTGTTGAGCGTAACCACTCTTTCCAGAGCGTTCTCCGCCAGTAATATAATATATCATGTGTAAAGAAATAAATTGAAAGCAAAGATTGTAAAGATTTTTTAGAAAAAGAGAATAATACTAGAGAACTATGTAATTTAGCCGCTTAAAATCTATTTTTATGAAAGTTTCTTCATTTATGCCAGCTGTAACCCAAATGATTTATGATATGGGGTTACAAGAATATTTAGAAGGTATTACTTTTGAATGTCCTGCAATTGCACTTAAAGAAAAACAGGTTGCCGTGCGTTACAAATTAGAGGGACAAACGTTAACGAGTGAAGAAATAAATACTATTTTTTCTAAAACTAAAGCAGAAGGCGGTACACTATATTATGTAGATGAACCTGTTTTAGAAAGCATCGCACCAGATATTATTTTTACACAAGATGTATGTGATGTTTGCCAGATAGATACAGAATCGGTTGCAAAATCTGCCTATAAGTTAAATAAGGTTCCTGAGTTAATATCAATAACACCAAATTCTTTAGAGGATGTTTTTGACAATGCTTTAACTATTGCAAAAGCGATGGGTAAAGAAACAGTAGGTATTAATTATGTTAAAAAACTTAAAGAGCGTATTTATACTATTGTAGATACGCAAAGGGCTAACAGAATACAATCTAAAAGTTTAATGTTATTAGAATGGATAGATCCGCTATTTAACTGTGGACATTGGATTCCTCATCAAATAGGCTATGCAGGTGGTATTGATTTATTAGCGCATCCATCAGGAGATAGTATTGTTATTTCTTGGGATAAAATTGTAAAATACAATCCTGAAATTTTAATTATAGCGCCATGTGGTTATGGTATTGAGAGGACAATGGAAGACATGCATTTCTTAGAAGAAAAACCAGAATGGAGTTCTTTACGCGCTGTAAAAAACAAACAAGTCTTTATTGCTGATTTTGCCATGTTTACGCAATCGTCTGCAAGTACCTTAGTTGACGGAATAGCGTGTTTAGCTGCAATGATTCATCCGAATTATTTTTCGGTATCAGAAGAGCTTACTGCTAAGTTTTCTAACTATAATGATTTATTGATGCTAGATTCTTAATAAAATAGCATAAGTTTGCAAAAAATTTGGGTTTTGATGTTTAAAATAGCATCAAATTAAAAGGGAATTTGGTTAAATACCAAAGCTGTTCCCGCAACTGTAAGCTACTAAGCTTGTAATTATTCTTTAAGTCACTGTTTATTTATAAATGGGAAGGCCAATTACAAGACGCAAGCCAGGAGACCTGCCTAAATATTAAATAATTCAAACTTTCGGGATAAGGGTTTTAATATATTATGAAGAAATACACACTTTTTACAATATTTTTTACTGTTACTCTTTTCTCTTTCGCTCAAGAGAAGTCTAAAATGAGTGTTTTAGAAGAAGTTATTGTTTTAGCTGATAAAAAGTTAGTAAAGAACTCTAACGGTTACAAAATACATAGGTTAAGTGATTCTGTAATAACAAGAAACATAAAGTCGTTTAGCTCTTTATTACGATTTAATTCACCAATATATCTTAGAGAATACGGAGCAGGCGGAACGAGTACTGCAAGTTTTAGAGGAACAAGCGCTTCTAATACCGCAGTTATTTGGAATGGAATTAATATAAATTCGGTAAACAACGGTCAAACAGGGTTTAATTCTTTAACAGTTAACCTAGTTGATGCTATAGATGTAAGAAGTGGTGGTGGAAGTATAGAGTACGGTTCTGGAGCAATAGGAGGTACGGTACATTTAAATGATTATTTAAATTTTAAACCTAAAGAAACTATAAAACACCAAGTTGTAGCAAATGCTGGTAGTTTTAGTACATACAATAGTTTGTATAAGTTTAACCTATCTAACGAAAAGTTGTCTTTAAAATTTGGAATTTCTTATAATGAATCAGAAAATAATTATAAATTATTAGGTACAAAACTTAAAAATGCAAATGGAGCTTATGATAATTTAAGTTTAAATGTAGGTTTTGCTTATAAGTTTTCTAATAAATCACAGCTAAAATTTTATAGTACGAACTATTCAGGAAAACGTTCGTTATCAGGAGAATTACCAAATCCGAGGTCAGCAAATGATAAGTATAAAGATTTTAATAACAGAAATTTAGTTATATATAATTATAAAAAAGAAATTCTTAATCATGAATTAAAATTAGCTTTTTTAACACAGGAGTATCAGTATTTTGATAATAAAAACGTAGAAGATTATAGTTTTGGTAAATCGAAACGTTACTTAATTAATTATACATTAGGTTATAAAATACCTTCTATAAAAGCTAAAGTAACATCGTATTCTGAATATGAAACAATCTTTGGTAAAACAGATATGATACAAGAGAAAAATAGAAAACAGTTTTCTCAATCGATAATATATCATCAGAATATTTATAATAAAGTTTTTTTTGATGCAAAAATTAGAAAAGATTTTAATTCAGATTATAATGTTCCGTATAGTTTTGCCTTTGGACTTAAAGCTAACACGTTTAAGAACTTTAATGTAAGGTTAAATAGTTCTAAAAATTATAGAGTACCCACTTACAACGATTTATACTGGCCTGGGCAAGGAAACTTAAACCTTGTAGCTGAAACAGCTATGCAAGGAGAGCTAGGTATTGGTTTTAAAAACAGTAAAATAAAAGCCGATTTAGGTGTGTTTTATATTTCAGCGAAAAATAAAATAGTTTGGACACCAAATGGAAATCCTGATAAACCAGGAGTTTGGTCGCCAATAAACTTATCTAATGTAAATAACAAAGGAGTAGAGTTTGTTTTTTCTTACAGCAATAATTTTGATAAAAATTTTGTCGATTTTAATTTTAATTATAGTTATACAGAAGCTAAAAATAAAAGAACAGACACTTTTTTAATTTTTGTACCTAAGCATCTTTTAAACGGAAATTTAAGTTATTCATATAAAAGGTTTGGTTTGTTTTTTCAGCAAGTATTTACAGGAATGACATATACAACAGAAAGTAATTCTAAAGATTTTGTAATACCTCATTTTTTCGTTTCTAATATAGGTGGGGATTTTAAAATTTTAAAACAACATCAAAAACAGTTATCAATTGGTTTTAAGGTAAATAATGTGTTTAATAAGTTATATATAACACAACCAAGAAGACCAATGCCAAATAGAAATTTTAATATTAACATAAACTATAAATTTTAAAACAATGAAAATTAATAAATTATTTACGCTTATACTAGTATTAGGGGCTATTATATTTACTTCTTGTAGCGATGATAATACACCAGATTTACCAAAAGGAGATTACGACAAAGGTATTTTAATAAGTGGTGAAGGTAGTGGAAGTACTGGTTCAATTTCTTATGTATCTAATGATCTTACTACTAACGAAAATTTAATATATAAAAAAGTTAATAATAGTGAGTTAGGAACATTTTTACAGTCAATTGCTTTTGATGATGATAGTGCTTATATTATTGTAGATAATCAAAATACAATTACAGCAGTTGATAGGTATTCTTTTACAAAAAAGGGAGAGATAACTTCTAACTTAGAAACTCCTAGATATATGGTTGTTTCTAACGATAAAGGTTATGTAACAAACTGGGGAACAACAGAAGGTTTTGTAGCTGTTTTTGATATGAATAGTTATAGTTTCATAAAAAAAATAACTATTTCTACAGGTCCAGAGAGAATTTTAGAAAAAAATGGAAAATTATATGTTTCTCATAAAGGAGGTAATGGAAGTAACAATGTTATTTCTGTAATAGATATTTTAACAGATGATGTACAAGAGATTATCGTTAATGATAAACCAGATGAAATGTTTTTTAACAATTCAGGAAATTTAGTTGTTTTATCTGAAGGTAAAGCTGCTTGGACAAAAGATGAAACCCTTGCATCTATTTCTAAAATTGATTTAAATGATAATTCAGTAACGAAAATGGAGTTTAAAGACGGAGAACATCCTTCTTTAATGGTATTTGATAATAATATAATTTATTACAATTTAGGTAGTAAGGTTTATAAAATGAATACATCTGAGACTAGTTTATCTAGTATAGAATTTTTAACAATTGAGCTATTTACAACTGGATATTCTGAATTTTATGGAATGGAAGTTAAAGATAATAAGCTTTATGCTTTAAGTACTAGATTTTCTGACTTAAGTGAATTAAAAGTATTTAATTTAATAGATAACAGTGAAATTAAAACAATAGAAGCACCTATCGGGGCATCAAAAATTTATTTTAATAATTAAAAGAATAATAATTCCCCCTCTTTATAAACTTTTAATCACATTAAGTTTATGAAAATAAGCCCACTTACATAGTTAAGTGGGTTTATTGTTTATAAAAATTTCTTTTGAATTTCTTTTGAAGGAATCATACAAACTTCTTTTTTACCAAACCATTTGTATCTGTTTTTAGCAATAAAATCGTAACTATAATTTCTAATAGTTTCAGGTATCAAATTAAAAACAGTCGCTAAATTCCAAATACCACCAAAATTGATCATAATTTTTAAGGCTGCGGTTGATTTAATGTAGTAAGCAATTTTAGGTTCATACAAAATAATAGAATCTATTTTAGTAATATCTATACCTAAATGATTTGTAATTTCTTTTCCAATATAAGATTGTAATGAAGCAAAAACGAACTGGTTTTTAGTGTCGTATTTAATAACTTTTAAAACAGCATCATTACAAAAATTACACACTCCATCAAACAAAATTATTTTTTTATTAGTAGGTAAATCAACCATTGTATATACTTATTATTAAAAAGGCAAAATTATTTTGTAACATAAATCAAAATTAAGCGTCTTGTAAGAAAGTAAATAGTGATTTAACATATAATTGGTAACAAAAGTATGTTTGAGTATTTATTTTAGTATAAAATTAACTAAAGCGATGATTAAAATAGAAAACCTACACAAATCCTATCCAATAGGAAAAGACAAACTTCATGTTTTAAAAGGACTTGACTTGCATATTAAAGAAGGTGAATTCGTATCTATTATGGGATCTTCAGGATCTGGGAAATCTACTTTATTAAATATAGTTGGCTTGTTAGATTCACATGATGAAGGGAAGTATTATTTAAATGGTGAGTTAATTGAAGATTTAAACGAGAAAAAAGCTGCAATTTTACGTAACAAATTTTTAGGTTTTGTTTTTCAGTCTTTCAACTTAATATCTTACAAAACAGCTTTAGAAAACGTAGCATTACCTTTATATTATAAAGGAGTTAATAGAAAAGAAAGATCAAAAATTGCTTTAGATTACCTTGAAAAAGTTGGTTTAAAAGACTGGGCTAATCATTTACCAAATGAACTTTCTGGAGGGCAAAAACAACGTGTTGCAATAGCAAGAGCTTTAGTTACTAAACCTAAAGTTGTGTTAGCAGATGAGCCAACAGGAGCATTAGATTCTACTACTACAGATTCGGTTATGGATTTATTAAAAGAAATTAATGATGAAGGTATGACTGTTTTTGTAATTACGCATGAAGAAGAGGTAGCAGAGCAAACAAATAGAATTGTTCGTTTAAAAGATGGGGTTATTATAAGTGATGAATATACTTCAGTAAACAATACTAAAGAAAAAATTAAAGCAGTTTAATTATGTTTGATTTAGATCGTTGGAGAGAAATATTTCAAAGCATTAGTAAAAATAAATTACGTTCAGTAATGTCTGGTTTTACAGTTGCTTTTGCAATATTATTATTTACCTTACTTTTTGGTATTGTAAGCGGATTGAGTAACTCATTTAAAGGTGCTTTTGTTGATGATGCAATGAATACAATGAGGGTTAGAGTTTGGAAAACTTCAAAACCTTATAAAGGATTACAAACTGGTAGAACAATTCAGTTAAAAAATAAAGATTATAATTTTATTAAAGAAACTTACGAAGATAAAATTCAACACCAAACGGCTAGAATTTATAAAAACGTAACTATTTCTTATAAAAGTAAATCTGACAGTTATCGATTACGAGCAGTACATCCAGATCATCAGTTTTTAGAAAAAACAATTATAGATGAAGGTAGGTATATTAACGAAAGAGATTTAAAAGAAAAATCGAAGGTTATTGTTATTGGTCGTTTAGTAAAACAAGATTTATTTGGAGAAAAACCTGCATTAGGTAAACGTGTAAGCGTAAACGGAATTTCGTATCTAATTATTGGAATATTTTCTGATGCTGGAGGAGATAATGAAGAGCGTCAAACTTACATGCCGGTTACTACAGCACAAATGATATATGGTAATAATGATCATCTAAGTCAAATTATTGTAGGTTATGATCCTAAATTAAGTTTAGATGAAGCGATTGCATTTGGTAATAAAATGGAGCGTGACTTACGTAAGAATTTAGGAATACATCCAGACGATCAAAGTGCACTTTCTGTACGAAACATGGCAGAAGCAAATAAAGGGGTGGGAACATTTATGTTAGCACTATATTTTATTGTGATATTCGTTGGGTCTGGTACTTTAATAGCAGGTATTATAGGTATTAGTAATATTATGATTTTTGTTATTAAAGAAAGAACGAAAGAATTTGGTATTAGAAAAGCATTAGGAGCAAAACCATCATCAATTGTTGGTATGGTAGTACAAGAATCCGTTTTAATAACCACTATAGCTGGGTACTTAGGTTTATCTTTAGGAACTTATATTTTAAGTTTAATAGGAGATAGCTTAGAAAAATACTTTATAAAAGATCCAAGTGTAAGTCCTGGTATTGTAATAGGAGCAACCATCGTTTTAATTTTATCAGGATTAATTGCTGGATATATACCAGCAAAAAGAGCCGCGAATATTAAACCAATTGTAGCATTAAGAGCAGATTAATTATGAAATTTTTATTTGATTCAGACACTTGGCAAGAAATTTACGGAAGTATTCGTAAAAATAAAGTTAGAACAGTTATTACCATTATAGGTGTTCTTTGGGGAATTTTTTTATTAGTTGTTCTTTTGGGAGCTTCAAGGGGAATGGAAAATAACTTCAAGAAAATTTTTGGAAATTTTGCAACGAATAGTGTATTTATTTGGACTCAGTCTACTGATACACCATTTAAAGGTTTTCAAAAAGGAAGGCGATTTTTACCTACACTAACTGATGTTAAAATTTTAAAAAAAGAGTTTAAAGAAATAAAGTTATTGGCTCCAAGAAGTCAGACAAATGGACAAATAGTAAAAGGATTTAAATCAGGAAGTTTTCAAGTAAGTGGAGACTACCCCGTTTTAGATCAGGTTCAAAAGAAAAATTTAATTTATGGGCGTTTTTTAAACGAAAATGATATTTTATCAAAAGCGAAAGTAGTTGTAATAGCTGAAGATATATACAAACAATTGTTTGAGAAAAATGAAAAACCTATAGGCCAATATATTAAGATTAATAGTATCAATTATAAAGTAATCGGTGTTTATAAAGAATCTACAAGTATTAATTTTGATGGTGAATGTGCTTACATTCCTTTTACAACCTATCAACAGGTTTATAATATGGGTGATAAGATACATTGGATGATGATTACAGCTAATGAAGGTGTAGATATCAAACAAATGGAAAAAGATATTTTGTTAACTTTAAAAAGTTTACATAAAGTTCACCCAGATGATAAAAGAGCCTTTGGTAGTGTTAATTTAGGTGTTGAAATTGCTAAGTTTACAGGGTTTTTAACAGGAATGCAGTTTTTAACTTGGTTTGTAGGCATAGCAACTTTAATTGCTGGGGTATTTGCTATTGGTAATATTTTATTAATTACAGTAAAAGAAAGAACCAAAGAAATTGGTATAAGAAGAGCATTAGGAGCAACCCCAAAAAGTATAAGACAGCAAATTGTATTAGAATCTGTTTTCTTAACAACTATAGCAGGAATGTTAGGTATTATATTAGGAGCATTAGTACTCTTTTTAATAGATGCAGCATTTGGTCAAGGCCCTGACGCTACATTAATAAATCCAACAGTAAATATTCCAATTATTTTAATAGCATTTACAACTTTAGTAATATTAGGTACTTTAATAGGCTTAATACCCGCCCACATGGCAACAGTAATAAAACCAATCGAAGCATTAAGAGAAGAATAAATCAATTAACATATTATGAGTAAAAGAGCAAAAATTATTTTAGGTATTGTAGCAGTATTATTTGCAATAGCGTTAATCTGGTTCGCAAAAAAGAACAAAAAAAATATTGTTGAATATGAAACCGAAAAAGCGTTTAGAACGACAATAGTTAAAAAAACAGTAGCAACAGGTAAAGTAGTACCTTTAGAAGAAGTTGAAATTAAGCCTCAAATAGCAGGTATTGTTGATAAAATTTTAGTTGAAGAAGGAGCTATTGTAAAGGCAGGTGATTTAATCGCAACCGTAAGAGTGGTGCCAAATGTAGCTTCTTTAAACAGAGCTAATGGTAGCGTTAAAAATGCACGACTATCGTTTAATAATGCAAAAGTGCAATTTGATAGAAATAAAAAATTGTTTGATAAAGGTGTAATCTCGCTTCAGGCATTTGAAAACTCTGAATTAAACTATAACAATGCAAGATTATCTTTATCGAATGCGAGATCAGATATGGATATTATTAAAAGAGGTACAACATCTGGTTTAGGTAGTGCTGCTAATACTAGTATTAGAGCTACGACGTCAGGTATGGTTGTTGAAATCCCTGTGAAAAGAGGGTATCAAGTTACACAAACAAACGACTTTAATGCAGGTACTACGATTGCTCGTATCGCAGATATGACAAAGATGATTTTTGAAGGAAAAGTTGATGAGTCAGAAGTAGGTAAATTAATAAAAGGAACGAAAATTGAAATTGCTTTGGGAGCAATTGAAAATAAGAAATTTCCAGCAGTATTAAATTTTATTGCTCCAAAAGGAACTGATGAAGGAGGTGCCGTTCAATTTAAAATTAAAGCAGACGTATCTTTAGATGATAAATATTTTATTAGAGCTGGTTACAGTGCAAATGCAGATATTGTTTTAGTAAAGAAAGACTCAGTTTTATCAATAAAAGAAGCACTATTAAGATTTGATAAAAAAACTGAAAAACCATATGTAGAGATTAAAACAGCAGATGGTAAATTTGAAAAGAAAGATGTCGAATTAGGAACTTCAGATGGAGTAAATGTTGAACTTTTAGGTGGAATTACAAAAGATGATGAAATCAAAATTTGGAACAAAGCTTCAAAAGATAAAAAGAAAGATGATTAATAATTTTTGTTCTTAATTTTATAAAAAAGAAGAAGAAATTCAATGTTGAATTTCTTCTTCTTTTTTTGAATAATTAAATCAATAGTTTGCCTTTTAAAAATAACATTGTAAACAATTAAAGTATATATATTATACTTAATTTAAAGAATAATGACAAAAAAAAATAAGAAAATGATTTTAGGATGCTTTTTACTTCTGGTTTTTATTCAAAAATGTACTCCAATAAATATTACTTCAGCATCACTATTTAAGAAAAAAGAATATGAAAATTACAATTATTTAAAAGATGGAGTAAACAGTGAAAATTTTAAAATAGAAAGAATATCAGAAAACGGCTATAATTTGATAGGCTATGATGAAATAGGGAATTATTTTATTGTTTATGGAGATGAGAAAATAACAAAAATTAATAATGTAGGGGAAGAGCAATTTAAAATTGATAGATTAGGTAATGTTAGTTACGCTAATTTTGGTTCTTATGTTTTTACAGACTCCGAAATATATGATTTAACACAAGAAAAAATTAAAGTAACACCGCTTAATAAAATAATAGACTTCTCAAATAAAGAATTAAATAAAGAAGGGTTCTTTAAGTTGATGGAAACGTATTATAACAAAGCAAGTCATGTAGTCTATGCATTCAATACTAAGAATTATAAAGTCTATTTAAAAATAGAAAATGAATGGTTAGGTATTTATATATCACGATTTAAATCTAGCGGAATAAACTTTTACCCAACTGGAGAAATAGTTAAAAAGTATCCTGAAAAATTTAAAAAATTACTATTTCTTAAAAACACTGTAGATAATGTATACTCAACACGATCGTCAGGGAATGAAGGATTCTCTTCTGTACCAGATCCTGTTATTCTTACGGATGAAATGAATTTAGAATATCCTAAATATAAAGAAATAAAAACTTCATTTTATCACAAAGATAATACTTACGGAACAATTGCTTATACAAGTATACCAGTATCATTTATAGGAACCTCTTACCTTAAATTAGAAATAAATAAAGAAGTGTTTAAGTTTAAAGAAAAAGGGATTAAAAGTGTTGGGTTTTTATCTAGTCCAAAAAATTATTTGTCTTATTATGTTTTGCCAAAAAGGTATACAAATAAATCTAAAGTAAGTTTTTTAAAACTCTTTTACCCTACAAATATAGGCGCAAGCGGAAGCAAAGGTTTATATATTATAAAACCTAAAAAGTAAGTACTACATTTATAAAAAGTTTGTAATTTGGCTAAATTATATAATTTAAAAAAGAGGAGTATAAGATTTAATAATTCTTATTTAAAAAACGATATATGGAAGCTACAGATGAAAAAGTAACATTTGAAATTATAGAAAAAGTACCTAAAGAGAAACTTCAAATCCCTTTAAAATTATATGGAGAATCTGCTGCCATGGAAAGCTATGTAAAACTACCTTTCTTACTTGTTGGAGTTCTTTTTTTAATACATAATGTTTTTATAGCAGGAAATAGTTACAGCTATAGTACATATAAAAATATAAAAAATATTGAAATATCAATTATCGCAATTATAGTATTAGCTATTTTAATAATGGCTGGAATAGCGATGAATAAAAACTCAAAAACAAAGAAAGCTTTAAAAGAAATTTCTAAACGTTATACGATTAAAACAGCAACTGTTCAAGAGGAGTTTAGTGCTTTAGCAATTCATATGTATGGAGGAAGAGGTGTTGTTTTAAAGAAATAAAAACCGTTAACTTATTTATTATGTTATAATAAAAAAGCAACTCATACGAGTTGCTTTTTTATTTATAAAATATTTAATTATCCTTTATAAAAAGGTAATTTAACAACCTTTGCAGGTATTTGTTTTTTACGAACTTGAATAAAAATTTCAGAAGCTACTTTAGAGTTTTCTTTAGTAACATATCCTAAACCAATACCTTTACCTAAAGATGGACTCATCGTTCCAGAAGTAACACGACCAATTACAGTTCCTTCAGCATCAACTATTTCATAATCATGACGAGGTATACCACGTTCTGTTAATTCGAAAGCGACTAATTTTTTAGTAACACCAGCTTCTTTTTGAGCTTTTAACGCTTCAGCATTTACAAAGTCTTTAGTAAACTTAGTAATCCAACCTAAACCAGCTTCTAGAGGAGAAGTAGTATCGTCAATATCATTACCATATAAACAATACCCCATTTCTAAACGTAATGTATCACGAGCAGCTAAACCGATAGGTTTAATTCCCCAATCAGCACCTGCTTCAAAAACTTTTTTCCAAAGAGCTTCAACATCTTTGTTTTTTACATATATTTCAAAACCACCAGAACCTGTGTAACCAGTAGCAGAAACAACAACGTTTGGTATTCCTGCAAAATCAGTAATTTCAAATGTATAAAACTTAATTGTAGATAAGTTAACAGAGGTTAACGATTGCATTGCTTCAACAGCTTTTGGCCCTTGAATAGCTAATAAAGACCAATCGTCAGAACGATCTTCCATTTCTACTTTTAAATCATTGTGCTTAGAAATCCAATTCCAATCTTTTTCTATATTAGAAGCATTTACAACTAACATATACTCATTTTCGGCAATCATATAAATGATTAAATCATCTACGATTCCACCATCAGCATTAGGCATACAACTATACTGCGCCTTACCGGGGATTAATTTAGAAGCGTCGTTTGTAGCAATTTTTTGAATTAAAGCCAATGCGTTTTCTCCTTTTAAGAAAAACTCACCCATATGACTTACATCAAAAACACCAACTCCTTTTCTAACGGTTTCGTGTTCTATATTTATACCTTCATATTGTACAGGCATGTTATAACCAGCAAAAGGAACTAATTTAGCACCTAAAGCTTCGTGAATATGTGTTAATGCAGTATTTTTCATTTTAAAATTGTTTGTTTAAAAGTATTGCTAAAATATTGAAAAAAAGACAAACAATTAGCTTGAATATGTTTAATATTTTAATAGATTATTACCTAATGTTATGTTAATATTTTCTTGTTACACTTTAAGAATATTACATTTGAGTATCTGTAAAAACAATGAAATGTTAAAAAAAACACTATTAGTTTGCTTGTTATCAATATTAAATACAGCTATAGCACAAACACCAACTGATTATTTATCAGCAGATTTTCATAAAAATAGAAGGGATCTTTTACGAGCTAAAATGCCTGAAAATTCAGTAGCAGTACTTTTTGCGAATTCTATAAGAAATAGATCGAACGATGTTGACTATATTTTTCATCAAGATCCTAGTTTTTATTATTTAACAGGCTATAGAGAACCAAATGCAGTTTTAGTATTGTTTTCAGACAATCAAAAAGATAGTTCAGGTACTTCATATAATGAAGTTTTATATGTTCAAAAAAACGATCCAAGAGCAGAAATGTGGAATGGAAAGCGTTTAGGTATTGAAGGAGCAAAAGCTGAGTTAGGTTTTAAAGTTGCTAAAAATGCGGAAGATTTTATTTCTGATAAATTAAATTTTAAAAAATTCGATAAAATTTTTATTGATAAATTTAAAGATGATTATAGAAATTCAGAAAGAAACACAGCAGAAGTTTATGATTTAGTAAAAGAATTTAAAAACCAATCAGATTACAATCCATCATCATTTTTATCAAAGGAAAAAAAATATGTATATGAGCTTATAAAATCTACGCCAATAGAAAATACAGCAAATGTAGCTCAGGTTATAGGCAAAGCAATTACATATTATCCAAGTTTAAAAGAGGATAAGTTATTAATGGATTATAAGAATGCTACAAGTGATAATCTTAAAAAAGAAATAAAAGAAAAAGTAGTAGTAAAGCTTACGGGAGAGTCGAATATAGATTTAACTTTTTTATCATTAAAATTAGCAGAAATGCGTGAGGTTAAAACAGCCGAAGAGTTAAAATTATTAACCAAAGCAATTCGTATTTCAGCAATTGGTCAAGTAGAAATGATGAAAGCAATGAAATCTGAGATGTCTGAAACAGAAATTCAAGGAATTCATGAGTTTGTATATAAAAAATATGGGGCTGAATATGAAGGGTATCCATCAATAGTAGGAGCAGGAAATAATGGTTGTATTTTACATTATATAGAAAACAATAAAACCAAAGTAAATGATGAGTTAGTATTAATGGATTTAGGAGCTGAATATAGAGGGTATACTGCCGATGTAACACGTACAATTCCTGCTAATGGTAAATTTTCTCCAGCACAAAAAGCGATTTATGAAATTGTGTTAAAAGCGCAAAATGAAGGTATAAAGGTATGTACTATCGAAAATATGTTTTGGGCACCAGGACAAGCTACTAAAAAAGTAATTAACCAAGGATTGTTAGATTTAGGGATTATTAAAACATTAGATGAAGAACACAAATACTTTCCTCATGGTACTTCACACCATATTGGGTTAGATGTACATGATCCAGGGACTTATGGTAAGTTTCAGAAAAACATGGTTATTACTGTAGAACCAGGTATTTATATTCCTGAAGGAAGTAATTGTGATAAAAAATGGTGGGGAATTGCAGTTCGCATTGAAGATGATATTTTAATTACCGATGGAGCTCCGTTTAATTTATCAAACGAAGCACCAAGAACAGTGATTGCTATTGAGAAAATGATGGCTAAGAAAAGTGTATTAGACGATTTTGTATTACCTAATTTAGATTAATGAAATTTACAAGAAAAACGATATCAAATATTGTATTTATAGTTATAATAGGTTTGTTAATATACCCGCCTACCAAAGTTTATTTTATTCGATTAATCTCTTTTTCACCTAGTACAATTAAGGTTGAAGAAAGAGAAGAATTAAAAAAATATGATTGGAACTTACAAGGTTTAAATACTGAAAGTATTGATTTTAATAAGACAAAAGGAAAAGTAGTTTTTGTGAATTTTTGGGCAACATGGTGTCCGCCTTGTAGAGCAGAAATGCCAAGTATTCAACGTTTATATGATGATTATAAAGATCGTATAGCATTTATTTTTGTAAGTAATGAAAATTGGAAAACGATTGGTAATTTTTATAAAAAGAACAGTTATGATTTGCCTACTTATAATACAACAAGCAACATACCAACTCAATTAAAAAGTAAATCGATACCTGCTACTTTTATTTTAGATAAGAAAGGTGCTATTGTTATGCAGAAAAAAGGGGCAGCAGATTGGAATAGTACGAAAGTTAGAGCATTATTAGATGAATTAATCAAGTAGAAGCTTTATTTTTGCTGTTTTAAATAAAATATGAGCCAAGAACAACCAAATAACCCACTTCACGGAATAAAGTTAGCAACCATGCTAGAAGAATTGTATTTAGAATATGGTTGGGAAGAATTAGGTGAAATTTTAAAGATTAATGCTTTTAAAAATAACCCGACCTATAAATCAGGTTTAAAGTTTTTAAGAACAACACCTTGGGCTAGAACAAAATTAGAAGCGTTGTATTTAAAATTTATAAGTTAAAACTTATAATGTATATCCGTTTTCTGTCAAATGATTATCTCGTCACCCTGAATTCATTTCAGGGGCTCATCTTATTTACTCATTTATAGTATTATGTGATTCTGAAACAAGTTCAGAATGACACATTTTATATTTTTAAAAATATAAAAAAACTTATTCTTTTAACACCAATTCACTCCATTCTTTCGGCTTTTCTAACATCGGGAAATGTCCTGTGCTTTCTAACCAATGCAATTCGTTATTCGGTATTTCTTTATGCAATTGTTCGGCGATGGCTTTTACAGCAATGGGGTCGTGAGTAGCCCAAATAATGTTAGTTTCAATTTTAGTTTGTGTTAAAGCACCAATCCAACGATACCAAAAGAAGTAACGTTCGTTTATATAATTACTTAATAAATGAATAACATTTCTTCCGTTGTTGTAATTAATTTGAAACCACATTTCATTAAGTTCTTCTTGTGATATTTTTGATGCATCAAAATAAATATTTTGGATATTTCTATTGAAAATTGCTTGATTTGCCAATTTAGCAACCCATTTTCCTGTAATTTTATTCTTTAATAATTTTTGAATAGTTCTCAATTTAGCTAATTCAATGTGCATACTTCCGTTGCTAAGAATCAGTTTTTCGATATTAATATTTAACTGATTCTGATTATGTCTTGCAATAATTTCAGTAGCAACACTTGTACCATAATCGTGCGCCAATAATGTTACGTTTTGTAGTGCTAATTTTTTCCATAAAAGTAAAGCCATATCGGCTTGTTCAATTAAAGAGTAAGAATAGTCTAAAGGCTTGTCAGAAAAACCAAAACCTAAATGATCATGAATAATTACTCGGTATTTTTTAGCTAAATAGGGTAGGGCTTTATAATAGTCAAATGAAGAAGTAGGATATCCGTGTAAAATAACCAAGGTGTTTTCAGAATTTCCTTCATCAATAACAAAAAGAGTATGCTTATTAATTTTAATAAATACTCCTTTCGATTTCCATTCTAATGACTTCATAAATATAGTGGTTTATCTATTTACAATGTAGTGATTTTTGTGTAGTTTTGATATTAGATGAAAAAGTTAAAAACGTATATAATACCTATCTTACTATTACTGATAGTTTCTTGTGTCAAAACTCCAAAAGAAAGAGTTTTAACAATGAAAGACGTTTTTCCTACTCAAAAAAATACGGATTCTACTTTTGTTTTTTCAATTGATACAATTGAAAAAATAAGGAATAATAAATATTGTAAAGAGATAGAATATAAGAATCAATTTATTAGAACAAATCTAAATGACTTGCCTATCAACTTGTTTTTTGTTGTTTTTTGTAGAAGTTTAACTTTTTGTCCCAAATCGAAAAATATAATTGATATAAAATATAATTTTAAACGTGACACAACATATTTTAATCATAACTATGATTTGAGTAGAGTACTTGAGGTTACTAATTTTAGTGAATTATTAAATAAACAATTTTTAAATAGAGGTAAAAAACTAGAGTATGCGGATAGCCCTGATAAGTGTATAATTTATCTTGACTATCATGATTTAACAAAAAAGTCAACAGAAAAATTATCTAACAGCTTAGATACAATTTCAATATCATATTTTAATTTTATCAAAAAGTTTCAAAAACAGAATATAGATTCTTTAAAAAATGAATATCCACTACAAATATTATTGCTAACCGATTATAAGCCTTTTGAAAATTTTATATTTCCAAAACTACCACCTCCACCAGCACCTTTATAAATAGTAGAATAATGATATATTTCATCGACGTCATATTACCCATTCCACTGCAAAAAACGTTTACATACGCTGTAAACGAAGCAGAATATTCATTCCTTAAAAAAGGAATGCGTGTTGCTGTTTCTTTCGGTAAAAGTAAAATTTATACAGCGTTGGTGTTTAATATTCATCAAAATGCTCCAGAATTATACAAAGCGAAAGATATTCATCAAATTTTAGATGAAAAACCTATTGTAGCTGAGCGTCAATTAAAACATTGGGAATGGATTTCTAGCTATTATATGTGTTCTTTAGGTGATGTATATAGAGCGGCATTACCATCCGCTTTTTTATTAGAAAGTGAAACGATTATCTATAAAAATGAGACTTTTACAGATGAAACTACTTTAACCGACGAAGAATTTTTAATATTTGAAGCGTTACATAACCATTCTCAAATAACCATTCACCAAGTATCAGATATTTTAGGAAAGAAAACGGTGTTACCTATTATTGATGGTTTAATAAACAAAGAAGCAGCTTTTATTAAAGAAGAAATTTACGAAACTTACAAACCAAAATTGGTAAAGTATGTTCGTTTAAATGCAACATATGAATCTAATGAAGCACTCCAAGGATTATTAGAAGCGCTTTCTAGAGCTAAAAAACAACGAGAAGCAGTACTTGCATATTTTCAATTAGCAGCTTCTAAAAAGCCTATAAAAGCAAAAGAATTAGAAGATAAATCAGGCGCTTCTTCAGCAGTAATAAAAGCGTTGGTTGACAAAGATATTTTTGAGCTTTATCAAATACAAACAGATAGAATTAATTTTAAAGGTGAAACGAATCAAATAAAAGAATTGAATGAGTTTCAGCAACAGTCTTTTAAAGAGATAAAAACTACTTTTGAAACCCAAAATGTAACTTTACTTCATGGGGTTACTGGTTCTGGTAAAACAGAAATTTATGTAAAATTAATTAAAGAGGTTATTGCTGAAGGAAAACAAGTATTATTTTTATTACCAGAAATAGCCTTAACAACACAAATAATTACCCGTTTACAACGTTATTTCGGAAACTTTATATCGGTATTTCACTCAAAATATTCAATGAATGAACGTGTTGAAGTGTGGAATAACGTATTAGAAAATAAACCGAAAGCGCAAATTATTTTAGGAGCTCGTTCATCAGGATTTTTACCATTTTCAAACTTAGGTTTGATTGTGGTTGATGAAGAACATGAAACGTCTTACAAACAGTTTGAGCCTTCACCAAGGTACAATGCACGTGATGCAGCGGTAGTTTTAGGGCATTTACATAAGGCTAAAGTGTTACTAGGTTCAGCAACTCCATCATTAGAAAGCTATTTTAATGCAAAACAAAATAAATATGGTTTTGTAGAATTAACAAAACGTTTTGGGAATATTCAATTACCAAAAATTGAGTTGATTGATGTGAAAGAAAAACATCGAAAAAAGGAGATGAAAGGACTCTTTTCTGATCGTTTGTTATTAATGATAAATGAAGCTTTAGAACAAAAAGAGCAAGTAATTTTATTCCAAAATCGTCGTGGTTTTTCTCCGGTAGTTGAATGTACAACTTGTGGTGTTTCTCCACAATGCCCCAATTGTGATGTGAGTTTAACTTTTCATAAATTTAGAAGAGAATTAAAATGCCATTATTGTCATTATCAAAGATCAATGCCTAATAGTTGCGGAGCTTGTGGAAGCGCAACACTCGATACTAAAGGTTTTGGTACAGAACAGATAGAATTAGAATTAAAAGAATTGTTCCCGAAGCATAATATCGGAAGAATGGATTTAGATACGACTCGTGGTAAATATGGATATCAAAAAATAATAGGCGCTTTTGAAGCACAAGAAATTGATGTTTTGGTAGGTACACAAATGTTATCTAAAGGATTAGATTTTGAAAACGTATCATTAGTAGGTGTTTTAAATGCCGACTCAATGTTAAATTTCCCTGATTTTAGAGCACATGAACGTGCATATCAATTGATGGTACAAGTATCGGGTAGGGCAGGACGTACTAAAAAACAAGGTAAAGTAGCCATACAAACATTTAACCCGTACCATCAAATTTTGCAACAAGTTTCTACAACAAACTATGCAGAAATGTATAAAGAACAGTTACAAGATCGCTGGCAGTTTCAATATCCACCATATTATAAAGTAATTAAAATTACGCTAAAGCATAAAGATTATGCAAGAGTAGATAGTGGTATAAACTGGTTAACAAAAGCGTTACAAAACGTTTTTAAAGATAATGTACTAGGGCCAACAGCACCAGCCGTTTCTCGTGTTCGAAATTTATATATTAAAAATTTGGTAATTAAAATTCCGCCAAAACAATCGTTAGGGAAAACGAAAGAACAAGTACTTAAAGTTAAAAACACTTTTGAAGCGGTTAAAGATTTTAGACCTATCCGTTTTATTATTGATGTAGATGCTTATTAAAAATGGATTTTTAGTTAAAAATTTTAACTAAAAAACAAGCCCTTGTTAGGGCTTATTTAATTTTTATATTTTTTTTAAAACAAACATAAAATCATTTTTTATCTTTTAGTCTTAAATATATATTAGATTATTTGTCTATTTCTTTTCCATTAATAAAAATAGAATCAATTAATACCGAACCAAAGTTATAAGGTATTGCGCCATAACTTAAAATTTCTTTTGTAATAATAAAGTTTGCTTTTTTACCTTTGGTAATACTACCAACTTCATCTGCTAAGTTCATTGCATAAGCTCCGTTTATAGTTGCAGCATTAATAGCTTCTTCAGGTGTCATGTTCATTTTAATACAAGCAGTAGCAACTACAAAATTCATATTTCCAGAAGGAGTAGATCCAGGGTTAAAATCAGTAGCTAAAGCTAATGGTAAGCCTGCTGAAATAATAGCTCTTGCAGGCGTATATGGTATACTTAAAAAATAAGAACAAGATGGCAGAGCAACTGGCATTGTTCTAGTACCTTTTAAAGCATCAATATCATCAGAATTCATTATCTCTAAATGATCTACAGATAAAGCATCATGTTTTACACTTACTTGAACTCCACCAATTGTTGTAAATTGATTTACATGTACTTTGGGTGTTAATCCATGTTTTTTTCCTGCTTCTAAAATTCGATCGGTATCTTTAACTGAAAAATAACCTGTTTCACAAAAAGCATCAATAAAGTCAGCTAATTTTTCTTCAGCTATTTTAGGTAACATTTCATTAATAATTAAATTAATATATCCCTCTTTATTATCTTTATATTCTTTAGGAAAAGCATGTGCTCCTAAAAAAGTAGCTTTGATTGGTAATTTATAGTTATCGCGTAATTTTTTTATAACACGTAACATTTTTAATTCAGCATTAACAGTTAAACCATAACCCGATTTAATTTCTACAGCACCAGTACCAAGTTTCATAACCTCTTCTAAACGAACAGCTGATTGGTTGTATAAATCATCTTCTGATGTTTCTTGTAGTTTTTTTGCTGAATTTAGAATTCCACCTCCGTTATTCGCAATTTCTTCATAGGTTAATCCGTTAATTCTATCAACAAATTCTTGTTCTCTATTTCCTGCATATACAATGTGTGTATGTGAATCACACCAAGTAGGAAGAATCATTTTACCTGTACAATCAATAATATTATCAGAAGAAACAGATAAATTATTCATAGTACCAAAATCAATAATTATATCATTTTCAATTAATAGAAAAGCATTCTTTATAGTAGGTAGAATATTCATTTCTTTCCCTGAAACCTTTTTTACTGAAATTTCTCTTACTTGTATTAATTCCTTGATATTTATTAATAAAGTTGTCATGTTGTTTTCTTAAATTTGTAACACAAAACTACGTAAAAACTATAAAAGATGGTTTATTTTTTAGGTTGGATAGCTTTTTTTATACTTATATTTTTATCAGTAATTCATTTTTTATGGTCAGCTGGGGTAAAATGGGGATATAAAGCGGTTTTGCCAACTGATGAAGAAAATAATTTGAAATTAAAACCTAGTAAAATAATTACTATTATTGTTGCATTTTTATTAGCGTTTGCAGCAATTTTATATGCCGTAAAAGCAAAAATTGTAACTGTTCATTTTGTACCCAATTCGATTATTAATACAGGGTTGTATATAATAGGAATAGTTTTCTTTTTAAGGGCCATTGGCGATTTTAAATATGTTGGTTTTTTTAAGAAAACAAAAGGTACGTTGTTTGCTAAAAATGATACAAAGTATTTCTCTCCTTTATGTCTGTTTTTAAGTATAATAAGTGTAGTAATTTTGTATATGTAACCATTCAATGAATGATATTTTAAATAAATTGCTCATATAAGTTTATATTTGAACTATAATTTTTTTTATTTTAAAACGTTATAATTTCTAATTATAATTAAATACATTTATATCAAACTTTTAAACCCTTAAATTTATGAAGAAACTATTTTTTTTAGCAGCATTATTTTTTTCACTTGTATCGTATTCTCAAATTGAATTCATTGAAACAGCAAAAGTTGAAATTGTTGGGCGAGTAGAATTTGTTTACTTGGAGAAAATAGGTGATGAAGCTTATAATTTATTTTATAAAAACATTAATAATCCGATAAATGAATATGTGTCTTTTACTTTTAAAAACCTTGATAATGATGCAGATAAGCTACACGGAATTATGGTTAGAGGTTTTGATGAAGCTGCAGGAAGTAAATACCAAATAAAAGCAAATGGAGATGTGGTTTATTTAAAGTATGAAAGAGAAGATGGTATAATTAAATTGCAAATAGAACAATATGTAAGCCGTGAACCAGATGTTCTTACCGAATCTAGATTATTAACTTTAGACGAGGTTAATAAGTTATTTAGAAAGTAAATAAAGTATTGTGCTATTTTGACAATAGCATTACAAATTAACAAATAAAAAAAGGTAGTGATATACAAATCACTACCTTTTTTATTTGATAAAAGAGTATCGTAATTATTTATATAATTACATCTTGATAAGATGCTATTATTTATACCAAATATAATATTGTTTTTAAAGCTATTGGCACTTATTATGACTGAATATCCTTTAATAAAATAGGATTAATAATAGAATTGGTTTATTACTGTAATTTCTATATTAAAAGCCATTTAAATCATAATATTACTTACTTGTATATTCTATTCAATTTAAACTCATTTTATATTATTTGGTATAACGCTATTTTAGAACGAAACATATTGATAAATAAAAAACCCGCTTTAAAAGCGGGTTTTTGTATATATAAGAAAAAAATATTAGTTTTTAACTTTACCTTTAAATTTATCAAACTTACTATTTGTTTTCTTTGGCCAACTGTTATTTGAAGTATCAATATCAGCTGTTTCTAAATCAGGATCAACTACAATACTTTTTACCTCTTTATCAGAAGTAAAAACTCTGTACACTTTTTTATCATTTTTCATCCAAATTTGTGCAGGAAAAATATCACGTTTCTTACTACCGTCAGTATATGTTAATTCAACTATAAGTGGCATTGGCAAACCTCCTGGTTTTTCAAATTCAACTTGATAGATATATTTAGGCAACACTTTTAAAGTAGCTTTTTTGTCAGCTGATAAAGAATTAATATAGCTTTTTACTTTATCTGTATTTGCATCTTCTTTTTTATCTGTTAAGAAAACTAAATCACCTAATGATTCAAAATAAGCTTTTGCACGTGGGTTTGTTTTTATTAACTCTTTCACTCTATCAGTTTGTTTATCTGTTACGTAAAGTGTTTTTACCTCTTTAAGACCAATGTCAGAATAATCAGTAGAATAGAACCAACCTCTCCAGAACCAATCTAAATCCATTCCAGAAGCATCTTCCATTGTTCTAAAGAAATCAGCAGGAGTAGGGTGCTTAAACATCCATCTTTTTGCGTAAGTTCTAAAAGCATAATCGAATAATTCAGGTCCCATAATTGTTTGACGTAACATATATAAACCAGCTGCTGGTTTTGTATATGCATTAGGCCCGAAGTTTTTTACATAATCACCTTGCGCCATAATTGGAGTTAATCTTTTTTGATCTAAACTCATATAACGAACAATATCTTTTGGCAAATTACCTGTATTGAATTTTGGATCATAATCTAATTCTGCTAAAATCTCAACAAAAGAGTTTAAACCTTCGTCCATCCATGTCCATTGACGTTCATCAGAATTTACAATCATAGGAAAAAAATTATGACCTACTTCATGAGTAATTACTCCAATCATTCCGTTCTTAACTCTATCAGAATAGGTACCATCTGCATTAGGGCGACCATAGTTAAAACAAATCATAGGATATTCCATTCCTTGATCTTTTGCGTGTACAGAAATCGCTTTTGAATAAGGATAATCAAAAGTCATTTTAGAATATTCTTCTAAAGTATTAGCAACGACTCTTGTAGAATGTTCTTCCCATAAAGGGTTTCCTTCTTTAGGATATAATGAAACAGCCATAATGTTTTTACCATTAATTTTTACTGCCATAGCATCCCATATATATTTTCTAGATGAAGCAAATGCGTAATCACGTACGTTATTTGCTTTAAAGTGCCATGTTTTAGTTTTAGTACTTCTTTTCTTTTCGTTAGCTTCAGCTTCTTTTTGAGTAACAATAAAAACAGGGTTTTTATATGATTTTCTAGCTTTTTCCCAACGATTACGTTGCTCTTTAGTTAATACATCTTTCTCATTTTGTAATTCACCAGTAGCATCTACAATATGGTCGGCAGGTACAGTTAGTTTTACATCATAATCACCAAATTCTAAAGCCCATTCACTACGACCCCAAAATTGCATATTTTGCCATCCTTCAACATTGTTGTAAACAGCTAAACGAGGAAAAAATTGAGCGATAGTATAGTTTTTGTTTCCATCAGGAAATGATTCAAAGCCAGAACGACCTCCATCTTTAACAGAATTATTGATTAAATAATTCCATTTTATTTTAAATTTAAAAACTTCACCAGAAGCTAATGCTTTTGGTAAATTAATACGCATCATCGTATGATTAATAGTATATGATAAATCGACACCATCTGCATTTTTTACAGCTTCTATTTTATAACCAAAATCTTTTGGTTTATCCATGTTTTCAGAAATAAACTTTTCTGGAGTCATAAAACCATTGGCACTTTTAGATTCTGCTAATGGTGTTTTAGAGTCAGGAGCACGCATGTTCTGATCTAGTTGAACCCATAAATAGTCTAATTGATCTCTAGAATTATTATGGTAAGTAATAGTTTCATCTCCATACAATTTATTTGAAGATTCATCTAAACGTAAATCCATTACATAGTCAACCTTTTGTTGTGTATATGCATGTCCAGGAGCGCCAGAAGCTGTACGTTGGTCATTAGGTGTAGCTAAAACATCTTTCAATTGACGAAATTTGTTTTGATCTGTATGACCTTTTTGTGGCTCCTTTTTAATTGTTTCTTGCGCAAATATTGAAGCGGATACAAAAAGAGCTGAAAATAGTAATGTAGAATATTTTTTCATTTTCTGTTTTTGATTATTTTTAAAAATAAGCGGAAAGTTACTGAATTTTGATTAGTAGAAAAGATGTTTTATTAAAACTTTAACAAAATCAATTAAAATGATTATATATAAAAAGAAAAAATGAAGCAATAGTATATTACTTCATTTAATCTATTAATTTTATTTTGCGTGTCGAAAATATATGAATTTATGTTGTTTCTAAACTGAAAAAACTAAATACATTACCACCATAGCGTTTATCATAACTATGGTTTGGGTGTTTTGTTAAATCAGTATGTTTAGAATGTTCTATGATTAAAGTACCTTCTTCGTTTAGAAGTTCACGTTCAAAAACAAGATCAGCAATTTTTAAAAATTGAGCTTCATCAAAATCATAAGGAGGGTCAGCAAAAATAACATCTGATTTTAAAGATGTTTTTTCTAAAAACTTATATACGTCACTTTTATAAGTGTTAATATCTAAATCAAGGTCTTTAGCTGTTTCGTTTATAAATTTTATACATCCAAAATGGGCATCAACAGCATGTACTGTTAAGGTTCCTCTAGAAGCAAATTCGTAACTGATGTTACCTGTTCCTGCAAATAAGTCTAAGACAGCAATACTATCAAAATAATAATCGTTATTTAAAATATTAAATAGCGATTCTTTTGCCATATCTGTTGTTGGTCGTACGGGTAATTTCTTTGGTGCAGAAAGGCGCCTGCTTTTATGTTTTCCTGAAATAATTCTCATTAGGATACTAAAATAAAGTTAGAATGATTTAAAAACTCTTCACTATCTGTAAAAAAGTTTAAGATAGGTTTAAAAAAACAAATGTTACGTATGTAATTGTAGGTTATAGTATAAAGTTCAGATTCTTTGTTAATATTTCCAATAAAAGTTAATTGAAATTCATTCGGATTCATTTGCAATTGTTCGGCAGTGAATAGAATATAATAAATAAAATCTTCTTTTGTTGTATAAGAAAATGAATTGTAAAAAATTAAACTATCTTGTTTACATACAACAATATCTAATTGATTTGAAGCTACATTAATATAAAATTGTGATTCTGCATTTCCTTTTGAAAAAATTAAAAGTTTGTCTATTAAAATAGATGAATGGTGTTTAAATTCAAACTCTCCAAAGTTCTGAAACAAATAATTATTAATATTTACATAAGGAATATATACTGTACTCGCATTTATTGTTTCTAAAGAATCATAAGTAATAAAATCTGTTGTTAATGTTTTAATGGTATATTTTAAATAAGCATCTAAATTACTTCTGTCAAAATATTCGTTTGGTACGAGTGTAGATAAATTATTTTGATGAACAGCAAATATTGACGTAAATTCTTGTTGTAAATCTTTATCATCACCAAAAATAGTTATAATTTTTTGGAGTAATAATTGAGGAGAGTCTAGTTCTTTTTCAAAAAAATACTCTGTAAATACGATTATTTCTTTTGTATCAGAATTAGAGATACAAAAAGAAAATCCACCCAAACTAAATTGGATGGATAGATTTTTATTTTGCGCAATAACGCTGATTTTTTTACTCTTTTTTAGCAATTGCTTGAGCTTTATCGTAAGAAGGAGGCCAGTTTCCACCAGTTGTTACTTCAATTAAAGAACCTACAGAAACAAATGCACCTTTAATTTGATCCGTTTCTAAAGCTTCTAATTCTTGTTTTACTAAAGAAGTACTCATTCCTTTTAAAATAGAAGTTTTATCAGCTTTAGCTTCAAAAACAGGAACTAATAAACCAGCTACTTTTTCTACTTTATCTATAGCTAATTCGAATTGCTTGTCAGTACCAGGAACACTAAACATTCCTTTATAATCCTTACCTTCAAAGTATTTTGATACAGGTTCAAAACCAGTAGTATCAACTTTCTTTTTAGAAATGGTAACGAAAATACCACCACCTTTATCTACTTTTTCTTCAACATTACTAGTTTCAATTAATGCTAATTTACCGTTTTCAATAAAGTTTATTAAAGAGTCTTTGTTATCCGTATACGTTCTATAAACCTCTTTATATTTAACTTCAGCATCACGAATTAATTTTAAATTCTTAATAACCTTAGCATATCGTACTTGTTTGTCTTTAGCGAAATGGATAGGTTCCATAATCCCTCCGTAAATTTTATATACTAAAAATACAGTGGCTCCTAAAAGCAAGATAGATATTAACCATCTCATTTTTAGTGGTATAAACTTAACAATTAGTATTGCTAAAAGAATTGCAACTACTACAGCCGCTAAAATCATTAATAATAAATTCATTTTTTTTGTTTTTAATATATGATATACGCAAATCTACAATTTTTTTTCAATCATGAAAATTTTTCTGTATAAATAGGTATATCTTTGTTAATTATTTGAAATATGATAGAATCAGCGCCTAAGTTTTATAAAGAAATTCTTCAAAAATTTCCATACCAGCCTACTCAAAAGCAAAATGAGTTATTAGATAAATTAACCGATTTTATATTTGATGATAATAGTGATGCACTGTTTTTATTAAAAGGATATGCGGGTACAGGTAAAACAACTATAATAAGTACAGTCGTTAATAATTTGTGGAAAGCTGGTAAAAAAGCTGTTTTATTGGCACCGACAGGGCGTGCAGCTAAAGTTATTTCAGTGTATTCTAAAAAACAAGCATTTACAATACATAAGAAAATTTATTTTCCTAAAAAGGAAGGTAATGGGGGAGTAAGCTTTGTAATGCAGCCAAATAAACATGTAAATACGATATTTATAATTGATGAGGCTTCAATGATATCTGATGCACGACAGAATTCAAAACTGTTTGAAAATGGTTCTTTATTAGATGATTTAATTTCATATGTATATTCAGGTAAAAATTGCAAAATTGTTTTTATAGGTGATACAGCGCAATTACCACCTGTTAAATTAACGATTAGTCCTGCTTTAGAGGCAGATAGGCTTTCTTTTGATTTTAATAAAAATGTTACTGAAATTGAATTAGATGAAGTAGTACGTCAGCAACAAGATTCAGGAATTTTAGCAAATGCGACTGATTTACGTTTGTTAATACAAAATGATATTATCGATTTTCAATTTAATGTAAATTTTCCTGATATTATTCGTTTAGAAGATGGTTATGATATTCAAGACGCAATTACCACTGCTTATGATGGAAATATTGGAGTAGAAGATACAGCTATTATTGTACGATCAAACAAAAGAGCGAATCAATATAACGAACAGATTAGAACAACAATACGTGGACAAGAGAATGAAATTTCTACAGGTGATTACGTTATGGTTGTAAAGAATAATTATTTTTGGTTAAAAGATTCTTCTTCTGCTGGTTTTATTGCTAATGGTGATATTTGCGAAGTAATGCGTATTAATTCTATAAAAGAATTATATGGTTTTAAATTTGCTGAAGTTGAAGTTAGAATGATTGATTACCCTGATATGCATCCTTTTGAAACAGTATTGTTATTAGATACATTATCTAGTGAAAGTCCGTCATTAACGTATGAAGAATCTAATAAGTTATATGAAGCTGTAAGGGAAGATTTTTCAAATGAAAAATCGAAGTATAAGCAGTTTATGGGGGTTAAAAAGAATAAATACTTTAATGCACTTCAAGTAAAATTTTCATATGCTATGACTTGTCATAAATCTCAAGGAGGGCAATGGAATACTATTTTTATTGAACAGCCTTATTTACCAGATGGTCCAAGTGTAGAGTATTTACGTTGGTTGTACACTGCAATTACTAGAGCTCAAGAAAAATTATATTTAATAGGATTTAAAGATGAGTGTTTCTTAGAATAATTTTTTCTTATATGTTTTTTATGTTAAAAATTGTTTGAATATATGCTATAACTTTAGAAAGAGAGTTAAGTGTTATTTGTAAAAAGATATAGCATATATTGTAAAATAAGTCTGCATAATTTTAAAATAGAAAAACATAGTTAAGTTTTTGTTGATACTTAACTTAAAACTTCATACTTATTAACAAGCTCTTGTTTGTATTGTCTGCTAATTGTAATGTTTGTATTGTCTTCTAAAAGTATAAGATTATCTAATAAAAAAACTTTTTCAATTTTATTGAAATTGATAATATAATTTCTATGAACCTTTATAAAATCAGATGATGGAATTTTCAATAAAAATTGTTTTAAAGATAATTGGACTGTAAAATTTTCTTTTACTGTAACTATATCACAATACCTTTCTTCTACTTTAATATATAGTATGTCTTTTATATTTATTTTAACAAGCATGTTGTTTTTAATAAAAACTTTTATTGTAATATTTTGAAGAAGATTCTTTGAATATATTAATACTTTCAGTAAAGTTCTCGATAGCCAATTCTAAAGAATATTTTAATTCTAATTCATTAAAGGGTTTTAATAAATAGCTATATGGGTTTGTTAATTTGGCAGTTTCAAAAATAGTTTTAGAAATAGCACTTGTTAGAAATAGAAAAGGTCTTAATTTTTCGTTTTTACTTATAATTGTTTTGGCAAAAGTAATTCCTTCGGGTTTATTGTTTAGAAAAATATCAATAATAATAATATCTACATTTATTGAATAATATACTTCTAAGGCATCTTTTAAATTTGTCGCGGTGCCCACAATTTTAAAATTATATTTTTCTAAGGACAGTTTTATTTTATTTAATTCGAAGGGGTCGTCTTCTATAATTAATACTCTAATTTTTGACATTTTTAGTATGGTTTGGGGGTTGTTTTTAGGTATCTATTCTTTAGTAAGCTTAATAGTTATTGAAGAATAACTTTATTAATGAGGTTGATTTATAGCTTAATATCTATTAAACTACCACTTAAGACAATCATTTAACCACTCATGTCATTTAGCCAATAAAAAAAAGAATTTCAAAGCTAATTTAGCAGTATTAATAACAAATAAAACACAAAGTATTATGAATTCTGGAATAGAAAATATTGGATATTGGAATTGGACATGGGAAACTAGTAATCCATCACCTGATGGAACAACATTAAGTATCGCCTTTAGTGGTTATTCTGATGCACAAGAAGCTATAAATAATAGTATTAGTAAAAAAGATAAGTTATCTGGTGAAAAATACATTTCTATTGGAGGTGGAAATGCAGCAGGAGCATTCACGCAAAATATATTAGAGAGTTTAACTTTATCTATACAGAATGGAGATTTTGAAGGTTATGATGGAATAGCTTATGATGTGGAGGAAGGAGACACTAATTTAGAAAATTATTTTGCAGCTTCTTTTCAGGCAGCAAAGAATAAAGGATTAAAAGTACTTGTTACAGTAAGTCATTCTGCTCCTTATGGAATTTCTGATGCAAGAGAATTAATGTATTCTTTCTTCTCAAATGAAAATATTGATATTATATCGCCTCAATTATATACTACAGGACAAGAGTCTGCAAACGACTATGATACTTCACAAGGTGTACTATGGAACGACTATGAAAATTGCAAAGCAGCTATAGTACCTAGTATTGTAAAAGCTTCAATGTATGAAAGTGCTCAAGAGTATTTTGCCAGATTAGGTCTTACACTACAAGGCTACATTCAATGGAGTCAAAATAATTAATAAAATAAAAACAACTAAACGTAGTAATACGTAAAAATTCACATTAGTTTCTAAGTCTGCAGTTAGGAGAATAGTGTTGAAATAAATTTCAAATGCATAAAGCCCAAAGAAAGTACCTAGCATACAATATGTCTATTTTATAAAAACGATACTAAGCTATTGCGTTAGTGCATTTGAAATTTAATCATCTTTAGTATAAAAATATGTTCATAGTGTATCAGTGAACTTTTATTCCTTTATGATTGAATAATAAATAATCATTAATATCTAAAGAAAAAGCTCACGAAAAAGTTTGGTGAGAGGTTATAGTATATAAAAACTATTAACAAAAATTAAATTAATTTAAACTTTAAAAATATGCCTAATCAAATTATTGACTTTGGTGACTTTGTTGTGTGGAGAGCATCAGGGAATCATTATGCAACAAGTGTGTTTATTTGTTCTCATGGAGGATATGATGATCAAGATGGAATGTTTAATATTCCTGATTATGGAAGTGGTAAACCTAATATGTACTTTTATGGAGCTCATGGAGAGAGTATAATAGAAGGAAAGTGCAATCGTATTATTGAATCAGAAAATCCAATTAATGAGGCTATTTCCATTGTTGGAGCAGGTAGTTCAACTTGGAATTATAAACTTTCAGAATATCCTAGAGATTGGTTTGAAGCAGCAACTCAATCTGCGGTAAAAGCTAAAGAAGATTATAATGTACTACATGATTGTTTAATGATTAAAGGATCAAGTGGAATAGTAACCTTAAGATCTGTTATTGATAAATTAGAAAAAGAAGGAGTTAAATATTTAGATTTTAACTATATGGCTTGTCGAAGCTTAATATAAATACCCTGTGTATTTATAACTACTAAAAATACAAAACAAGTTAATAATAAAATAAGGACAAGCTCTGGCTCCTTTTTAAAGATCAGACACTAACCAAACTTAATATAAAATGGATATCGAAATCACATTTATCAACAATTCAAACGACTCAAATAACTCAGACATTGTTATTTTTCAAAAAAATGTAGCAACTAACTTTGATTCAACAGCAATTGCGTGGAAAGTAATTAAAAATTGTGGACGTAATTGGACACATCAGTTTACATACCCAATGAATTTTCAAGTGGCAGCTTCAGATTCTTATGGAAACATATCAGATCAACAGGATGCTGTAAACGGCCAAAAATGGGATGTAATTAGATCAAACTCAGGAGATGTACTTAATTTAGATTCAGAGAGTGCCTCTAGTCAAAACGAAGTTGAAGTAAAAAATACACTTCCAACAAGTTCTATTGATGCTCGTATTTATAAAGCAGGTAGCCTTTTAGCTTCTAAAACAGGTGTTTCTCCTAGTGAAAAAGCAGTGTTTGAATTTAAGCCTTACATTTATGTAGGTGTAAATGCACAAGTAGAAGAAGGAGAGGTTATAAACTCAGCTATTTTAAGTGATATTAATCAAAAATTCTCTTTACTAGGATTAACTACAGCTAATTTAGTTATGACAGGCGGAGGTACAGGAGCAAATGCAACTCCTTTTAAATTTGATTTAGTACCTACATAATAATCAATTTAATTATTAAAAATAGAAAAGGGAAAGAATTTCCTTTCCCTTTTCTTATTATCATTTAACTTCAAAAAACTAGAGTAAAATGGTTTCTTTTCTTCTTAAAAATTAAATTAAAGTTGTGAAATCATTACTACAATATACTTAGCTTTTTTTGCCTTTGTAAGGAGAAAATTAATGAATATTATAAGAACATTTTCAAAGATAAATAGGTGTTAATTTAATAATTAAGTATATAAACTTTTAAATAAATAGTACAATGGATATTGAAATAACATTTATTAATAAATCATTTGATAAAAACAACTCTAGCGTCGTTATTTTTCAAAAAAATGCAATACCTAATTATGCAGAAACAGTTGTGGCTTGGCATGTTATAAAAAACTGTGGTTATGATTGGAAACATAAATTTGTGTATCCTATGGATTTTTATGCTGGAGCAAAAGATTCTTATGGAAACGTTTCTGATTTAAAATTAGCGACAAATGGTCAAAAATGGGAAGTTAACTATTCCGATTCAGGAAATACACTTCAATTATCTACTGTTAATGCAGCTAGTACAAATGAAGTAGAAATTAAAAATAACCTAACAAAAGGGGCAATAGATACTCAAATTTATAGAGGAGGCAAATTAATAGCTAGTAAAACTGGTGTATCTCCTAAAGAAAAAGCTGCTTTTGAGTTTCAACCTTATATTTATATAGGTGTTAGTTCTAAAGCAGAAGAAGGATTAGCGATGAACTCAGCTATTTTAAGTGCTCCCTTTACTAAAATTTCTCTTCATGGAATTACTCGCGCTAATTTAGTTATGACTGGTGGAGGTATAGGTGTAAATGCCACTCCTTATAAATTTGAATTAGTTCCTGTAATTTAATAACAGGAGATATAGATAGGTAGTAATTACTTAAATTTTTCCCTTGATTTAAAAAATAAATATTCTTATAGGTGTTTTATGTACCTATACTTGAGATTATTTATTGAGATAATAGTTCTCATATTTTCTATGAAATAACCTAAAGATTTTTAATAACCTAAAATCTTCACAAACTAAAAATACAATGTATACATATCAATTAGAAACATGTAATAGAAAACAATTTCTTTTCGAATTTTCATTTGAAGAAAAAGAATCAAAATCATCAGAATGTGAAGATTTTGGATGTCGTTATGTTAGCTACAAATTATTAAGAAAAGATAAACCTAAAGACACCTTTATTTGGGAAGGTTGTTTATGTACAGATTCAAACGAAATATTTGAACTTTCATTTCCTGATAATATTAATATTAAGGGGGAGATGAAACTTTATAAAGTTAATAATGAATGTTATATATTTATTAATGCTCATTACTGTTACAACTTAGAGAATCATTTTGAAGGAAACATTTTGAAGGTGCCTAGTAATATTGAGCCTAGACCTGACCCAATACCAGTACCTATTCCCGTACCTCCAATGCCAGTACCAAAACCAATACCTACGGCAGATCCTGTTTTATCTAATGATTATAACGATTTATTTCCTTATTTATATTTAAAAAAATGGCCTAATTTAACCAAAATGGAGGAGGCGTATTTTATGAATTATAACCCTATTACTAGCAGTCCTGTTGTACCTAATTTATACAATAGTTTTTTATCTAATTTTAATAGTAATGGTATTCCAGCCCCTAATGCATATGGAAAAATAACAGAAGAGGCTTTTAATTTTATTAATGGAGTTCCTCCGTATACTGATCAATATATTACCAGTACTGCTACTCTTCCAATACCTTATAAAATTTTTCCTGATGTTTATGATACTATTCAGAAAGGTAGCGTATTAGGCTTAGAAGAATTAGAAATATTAATGCATGAAAAACTGACCTTAAGTTTAGTTGAATTAAAAGATCTGATTAATAGTAAAAAGTATCTTGAATTAAAGGATAGAATATGGCAAAATGTATTTGCGCTTTCTGTACTTAATTTTTACAATGCTAAAGGATTGGAAAATGAAATTAAAATTTTGTTAGTATGTAATATTTTAGAGAACATTTTAAATTCAGAAACAAGCTCATTAACAACAATTGAACATTTAATAAAAGCATCAATAGTTTTACCAACACCTGTATTTCCTCTTCTAGCAGTTGATTATAATCAAAATGTATCATCCATTAATAAAACTATTATTCCTTATGCTATTGGAGATTTACATATGATTCAACATAAATTAATAGGGTATAAACCAGGAGAAATTGCGCATATAGAAAACGTGCTTTCTGGAGAAATTAAAGAACGTAGTAATGCTTTATTACAAGAAATAAGTGAAACTACCACGAACTCTAATGACGTGTTTTTAAGAAACGGTAGTCAGCAATTAGGTAGTTTAGATGGATTAAATATTGAAATTGGTAATACACTTTCAGGAACCGATACTACTATTGATGATTATAATAAATTAGAAACTTCTTATGGACCACCTACAACAGGAACTTATAATGGATCAATTTCACACATAAGAACACCAGATTTAACCGAAAACACGAATGATGCTCATTTTGCTAAAAAGGTATTGAATAAAACAATAGCTAGAATGGGGAAAAATATAAAGCAAGTTTTTACACGAAATCAAGTTAATAAAACGAAAGAAACGATAGTACATACTTTAGATAATAGAAACAATGAGCAAAATGTAAGAGGTATATATAATTGGGTAAATAAAGTATACAATGCCCAAGTAATTAATTATGGTAATCGTTTTATTTTAGAGTTCCTTATAGATAAACCTTTCCCGAAACTTGAATCAACTTTTAGAAATATTGAAAACGGATTGATTGCGCCTGTAAATAGGCTAAAACCAATTACTTCTTTTAAATCAATTACTCGTGAAAATTACAATGTCTTAGCGGCTGATTATGGGGTAACAAATGTTGTTTTACCACCTGATGAGTTAAAAACATTTTACACTTTTTTTAATGAAGATAAAGTACTTACCGCACAGATGTTAACTATAGAAGAGGGGTATATACCTTCTCAAATAGAGGTGAATGCAGTTATAAATGCAGATATGACATTACTTGTTGGTACTAATAAAATAGATCTTAATTCGAGTAAAAATAAATATGTAGAAGCTGCTAATACGATAGGTATACCTCAAAATAACAGCATTTCGATTCCAATAGTATTAAATGAAACTGTTTCTTATTCACCACCTAATGCACTTAGTTTTTATGTAAATGTAAGTGTATCAAATACTCCTTCAAGTAGGTTAATGAATGCGTGGAAAATTAAAGTATATGACGCTATAATGAAGGCGTACAAAGAAAATATAGCAAATGTAAAAGAAGAGGTAAATGATATTAAGAGCCGAAACAAAGCAAGAAGAAAAGATTTAATGAATAAATCAATTATTAAGTCTTGTAAAAAAATGCTCTATGAATTAAATATCAAAAAAACAGATAGTTCATCGCCACCATCTAGTTATTTAACCGATGTAAATGAACCAGCATATTATCAATTTTTTGAAACAGCTATGGAATGGGGAGAAAGTACCTATGAGTTTTACGAAGAAAATGATGTTTTACAAAAAGGTAAAATAAGTACTGCTATAAGCAATTTTCATAATAACGAACTAACAGATGATTCTTTAAGTACCAAACATATTCGCGTTATGGTACCTGTTACCCCTGGTTTTAATACTAAAATGTTATATTATTTAAGTACCGGATTAGTTTCTTGGATATCTAATATCGTTACACCAGTAATTGAGCAAGACAAACCTGTAACAGTAGCAATTAAAAAAGCAAGTAAAACGAATAATATTGATAGAAACATAGTTTATGAACCTTGGGAAATATTAGTACCAACAAATATGCAATGGCTACAAGAAGGAAAAGAATTGCCTTATAATACAAATGAAATACCTTCAATATAATGATACCTACATTTACAAATTTTAATAGCGATACACCTGTAGGGGCAATTATATCTTATGCAGGTATTATAAGTACACCTGTTTCATCTCCGCCAGATACAGCGCAAGTATATACAGCTGCTAAATCAGAAACAGGAATAACTAATAATATAGAAGGATATGGTTGGATGGTTTGTGATGGACGACTATTGTATTGTAGGGCTTATCCTGAACTTTTTCAAGCACTGGGTTTTTTATATAGTCTCGAAGGCGAACCGACAGATGTTAACGATAATTTACCAGCTGATCAACAATTTCGTATCCCCGATTATAGGGGGTACTTTCTTAGAGGCTCTTCAGGAAGTTCAGAAAATGATCCAGATTTTGATAAGCGAACTTTAGTAAATCAAAAAGAACCAACAGCTACTAATTTAAATAAAATCGGTTCAGTACAAGAAGATACGCTGCAAGAACATAAACATCAATACTCAAAAGCATCTAAACCTACGAGTCCAGTTCAACCAGGATCCACTCCAGTTCCTTTGGCTGTAGATACCCCTGATTTAACAGGAGGGGCTACAAGTGCTATTGATGCTAATCCGATTAACGGAAATGTAAGAATAAGTTTAGAAACTAGGCCTAAGAATATGTATGTTAATTATCTTATAAAATATGCATATGTTAGGTAATAAGCTAATTCAAAAAATAAATATAGGAATAATTATTCCTAAACAAATAAGTGCGTCTGTTGTTAAAAAAACATTAGAATTTATTAATTATGGGAATCCGTTTTTTATCAATCAAGTTTTTTTACAAGAAAGTGAGATTGCTAATAATTTTTCATTTATTTCAACACTTCCGAGTAGTGGTTTTACTTCAAATGTAACTTTTTTTAATCAACTAATTAATACAAAAGGAGCAGATGCTTTTTTGTTATTAGAAGCAGGAGTAGAAGTAACTATACCTAAACTTCTTAAAATGATTATTCACCTTAATCATTTTCCAGAACACGGTAGTGTATCACCAAACCTTATTTACCAACAGCAATTAAAAAATAACCATTTTACCGATTGTTTGGAAGAAGAAAGTGTACGATGGAAAGAAAAATCATTAGAAAATAATACCTCTAATTGTTGTTATCTCGTAAAAAAAGAAATTGTAGATGAAATTGGACTTGCTGATGTGACTTATAATACAGAAGATTATTGGGTGTTAGATTACAATGTAAGAGTTAGTTTAAAAGGTAAAAAAACAGTTTTCTTAGCAAATGTTGATGTAACAAGATTGTTAATAGATAGTTATTGTAATCAAGAAATAGACGCACATGCTTTAAGAATAAAAGTTAGGAAATTAGATTTAGAGAACTTAATAAATATAAAAACACTTAAAGCTAATTATTTATCTGAAACTAAAAATGTAAAAAAGAAAGCGCATGGAACTACTAATTTTTTTTTAAATAAAAAAAAAATAGACAAAACACCTTTAGTAAGTTGTATTATGCCTACTGCTAATCGTGCAACGTACATAACACAAGCGATACTGTATTTTTTACAACAAGACTACCCTAATAAAGAACTGGTTATTGTTTATAATGAAGCAACAGATCTTCCTGAAAATTTACCAGAAGATAAAAATATTCATTTTATAAAAGTTACAGAGTTAAGTATAGGAGGGAAACGAAATATTGCATGTACACATTCAAAAGGAGAAATTATTGTTCAATGGGATGATGATGATTTGTATGGGGCAAAGAGAATTACCGAACAGGTGCAACCTATAATAGATGGTAAATGTGATATTACTGCATTTGAAAATACAACCTTTTTTGGATTAGATGATTGGAGTTTTTGGAAATGTACGAGTGAATTATATCAACAATTGTTTGTTAAAGGTGTGTGTGGGGGAACACTTGTTTTTCTAAAAAAGGTATGGGAAATTGCAGGGCCATATCCTAATACATCACTAAGAGAAGATGCCGATTTTTTAATGCAAGCAATTTATAAGAATGCAACACTTAAAAAAATAGCACCAAAAAATGAATACACTTATTTAAGACACAAAGCTAATACATGGAAATTTAAGTTAGGACTAACTCCAAACCCTGATGGTTGGATTAAATGTGAAGAGTTTGAATTGGTTAAACAGCATAAACTATTTTATACCAAAAAACGACAATCAATAAAAAAAGTGAGTTGTATTATGCCAACCAGTAATCGCTCACAATTTATTGAACAAGCTATTCAAAATTTCAGGAATCAAAATTATGCTAATAAAGAATTGATTATTGCAGATGATGGCAGTAATTCAATTGAACATTTAGTTCCAGATCAAGAAAATATAAAATACTTTAGATTACGTAAGGGAATGTCTTTAGGAGCAAAACGTAATTTCTGTTGTAGTAAGTCAACGGGTGAAATTATAGTGCATTGGGATGATGATGATTGGTATGCAGCTGATTGGTTAGCGTATCAAGTAAGTACTTTACAGTCTAATAATGCCGATGTTTGTGGCTTATCTAAATTATATTTTTACGATTCAAAAAAGCAAGAAGCTTGGTTGTATCAATACCCAAAAGAAGAAAAAGCATGGGTCGCAGGTGCTACGATGGCCTACACTAAAAATACTTGGCAAAAAAGACCTTTTAAAAACATTACAATTGGTGAGGATAATGCTTTTGTATGGCAAGAAGGAGTAAGTGTTATAGCGCACAATTACCAAAAAGGATTTGTAGCTAGTATTCACCATGAAAATACGAGTACTAAAAATACTTTAGATAAAAGGTGGCACTCAATAGATACTCATCAGATTCATTCAATAATTAAAGCTTAAAAATATTTAAGTTTGTATTGTTTATAAAGTGGGATATATAACATTGAATATAATTGTTATTTAAAAGTATAAATATGACTATAGATATTAAAAAGCCTCTAGAAATTAAAAAAGTAAAGAATCTTTTAGTTGAAAACGAGACTTTGTTATTTGTTTTGACTGAACAGAGTTTTAGTAGAAACTATATAGCTAATCTTCAAGAAGAATTAGCTAAGTATGTCGTTAGTGAAATTAAGTGGATGAATAAACTTTATATTGTTCCGAGTATCTCTACGAAAACAGTATTGGAAAATCTAAATGGATTTTATAAGTGTATTGAACTGTTTGATAAAAAAGCTCATTACCTTATGAACCTTATGGCTGATACTTTTAATATTAATCTGAGTAATTCAGGTGAAATATATGATTTAAAAATAAATAGAAGTGATAAGCAAAGAGGGAGTATAAATGGTGAATGGAAATACCATTTTCATGGTAAAGGCTGTTCATTTATTAGTTCATCTACTAAACAGTTCTTAGATGTACAGATTATTAATAACCTTGAATATGGAGAACTAGATACATATTCTTTAATGAAGTTTATTCAAACAACAGAGTCGTTAAGAGAAATGAGTTCTATTTTAAATAATGAATCAAATAATATGCAAAAGGTGATTGAAATATTACGAATAAATGAGTATTTAATTGAATTACCTGGAGCATTTATTGATGGTTTAATAATAAATCGGAATAAAAAGCCAGTAGCTTAAACTATATAATCGAAAGTACTTATTTTTTAGGTTTTACTTTTTTTTATTTAATATTGCATAACATATACCAATAAAAATAAACAATAAAATTTAAGAAGAATGTTCATTATAAATATAACTTACAAAACGGAATTGGAAAAAGTTGACCAATTTTTAAATGAGCATGTTAAATTTCTTGATGAGCAATATAAATTGGGTAATTTTTTAGTTTCTGGTCGTAAAACACCAAGAACAGGAGGAATTATATTATCTAAAATAAAGAGCAAAACAGCATTGGAAAGAATTATTAAAAAAGATCCTTTTAATATAAATGGGTTAGCTAACTATGAATTAACAGAGTTTGTACCTAGTAAAACTTGTAGTGAATTGAGGTTCTTAATAGAATAATAAATAAGGACACGCTGTTAAGAGCTATTATAATTAATACCGATTTTTAATGGCTAATTTAAACTTTAGTAAGTAGTTCTTTAGAGAAAAAAATAAGACTATAAATTAGTTTTTAGCAATTAACTTTATATATTTATTTTAAATGTTATTCTACGTAATTTGAAAAACTTATCTAAAATAGTAATTATGGTTCTGATTTTGGTTTCTTGTAAAAAAGAAACTAAAAAGAAAATAGAATTGGTGAAGTCTGAATTTATTTTAAAATCTGATTATTGTGATTTTAAACATAAAATGACTGAAATAGATACGCTGAATATTTTTATAGAACATTCTGTTTGTACCTCAAGCGCACAAGAAAGAATAGTAGTAACTAAAAAAAATGATTCTTTAACAATCAAATCAGAGTATTATAGTGCGACTTACCAAGGTATCCCTAATTGGGAATTAGTTTATAATAAAACTATTTCAAAAAATGATACGGTCTGGGATTTTGAAAGTTTTCTTGTTAGGAACGAAAAGCGAATGTCATCCGAGAAAAGAAAAAAAGGAAGAATCCAAATCAGATATAAAAAAGAAATAATTCATCTTTTCACTGAAGGGGTAATTGATGTATTTAATTTTATGGATGACTATGTAAAAACAGCAAATAGAATTTGTCCAGATTATTTAAATAGAATTTATTTAACTGCTGAGGTAGATAAAATTATTAATGAAAATAGAATAAAAGAGACAACATTAAAAATGGAATAAAAAAGGTGATAATGGTAACTCTTTTAAAGCTCTTTAATGCTAAGTAAATAATTTATTTACTATGAAATGTTAGCATTTTGTTAATGTCGTAAAAGCACAAGTTAAAAAAGGTACATTTGTTAATCAACCAAAATATTGAAAATGTACAAAAAAACGCTTTTTTGTTTCTCTTTTTTATTGATTTCTCTATCAATAATAGCTCAAAAACCTCAAAAATTAACTTCAAATCAAATTTATGAGCAGCTTCAAAAATTAAATTTTTTAGGATCAGCATTATATATAGCTGCACATCCCGATGATGAAAATACACGTTTAATTGCTTATCTATCAAATCATGAAAAAGCGAGAACAGGTTATTTATCGTTAACTCGTGGAGATGGTGGACAAAATTTAATTGGCTCAGAAATGAGAGAATTACTAGGTGTAATTCGTACCCAAGAATTGTTAGCTGCAAGAAGATTAGATGGTGGTGAGCAGCGTTTTTCTAGAGCGAATGATTTTGGTTATTCGAAGCATCCAGATGAAACATTAAAAATTTGGAATAAAGATAAAGTCTTATCAGATGTAGTTTGGGCTATTCGTACATTTAAACCAGATGTAATTATTAACCGTTTTAATCATAGAACGCCGGGTACTACGCATGGGCATCATACCTCTTCTGCGATGTTGAGTGTTGAGGCTTTTGACTTGGCTAATGACAAAACAAAATACGCTAATCAATTAAAAAATACAAGTGTATGGAAACCACAACGTTTATTCTTTAATACTTCTTGGTGGTTTTACGGAAGTAGAGAAAAGTTTGAAAAGGCAGATAAAAGTAAGATGTTAAGTTTTGATATTGGAGCTTATTATCCTTTAAAAGGATTGTCTAATAACGAACTAGCTTCTATGGCGAGTAGTCAGCATTTATGTCAAGGTTTTGGACGGTTAACAACTAGAGGAAGTCAAACAGAATATGTTGAGTTTTTAAAAGGAGATTTTCCTAAGGATAAAAATGATATTTTTTCAGGAATTAATACTACTTGGAATAGGGTAGAAGGAGGTGGAGAAATTGGCGCTATTTTATATGAAGTTGAAAAGAATTTTAATTTTGTAAATCCATCAAAGCATCTTGGTGAATTAATGAAAGCTTATAAGTTAGTTCAAAACTTAAAAGATGCCCATTGGAAAAAAATAAAATCAAAAGAACTTAAACAAATTATAAAGTCTTGTGCAGGTTTATATTTAGAAGCATCAGCAAATGCATCAAGTACAACTCCTAATAGTACATTTAATGTAAACTTTGAAGTATTAAATAGAAGTAACCTATTAATCGAATTATCTAGTATTGAGATTCTTCCAACAGGAAAAAAAATATTAAAAGAATTAGAGTTAGCACCTAATTCAAAGCAAAACTTTAAAGAAAGTGTAACTATTAAAAATGTAGATTATTCTTCACCATATTGGTTAAATAAACCTTGGGATTTGGGTATGTATACTGTTAAAAATAAAAAGTTAATCGGAAACCCAGAAAGTACAAGACCTTTACATATATCTTATAATTTGGTTATAGAAAACGAACCAATTAAATTTAAAATACCTGTTATTTATAGATATTCTAAAAGGGATGAAGGAGAGGTTTATGAACCTTTTGAAGTTTTACCTAAAGTTACAACAAGGTTAAAAAGTAAAGTACTTATTTTTTCTAATAATGAAGCAAAAAAAGTTTCTTTAGAGGTTCGTTCTGGTGATAAGAATGTAAATGGTTTAGTTTCTTTAGAGGTTCCTAAAGGATGGAGCGTTTCACCTAAAACGGCTAAATTTAGTATAGCGCAAAAAGGAGATAAGCAGCTTGTCGATTTTAAAATAACACCATCAAATAATCAATCGGAAGGAATTTTAAAGGCAGTAGCTACTATTGATAATAAAAAATACGATAAAGAATTAGTTGAAATTAATTACAAGCATATTCCTAAACAGTCTATTTTATTACCATCACAAGCGAAAGTAGTTCGTTTAAATATTAAGAAAAGAGGTGATAAGATAGCATATATACAAGGGTCTGGAGATGCTATTCCTGAAAGTTTACGACAAATAGGTTATAGTGTAGTAGAAATAAAGCCAAAGGACATAAATGAAAAGAACTTACAAAACTACGATGCTGTAGTGGTAGGTATTCGTGCTTATAATACTTTAACAGAATTACAATTTAAACAAAAGTATCTGTTAGCATATGTAAAGAATGGTGGTAATATGATAGTTCAGTATAATACCAATAGAAGGGTTGATATAAAAGCACCGTTTGAGTTAAAATTATCAAGAGATAGAGTAACAGATGAAAATGCTAAAGTTACCTTATTATCTAAAAATCATTCTATTCTAAATTACCCTAATAAAATTACTGAAGCTGATTTTAAAGGTTGGGTTCAAGAACGAGGATTGTATTTTCCTAATAAATGGAGTAAAGAATATACACCAATTTTATCGATGCATGATAAAGGAGAAACAGCCAAAAAAGGTAGTTTGTTAATCGCTAAATATGGAAAAGGAAATTATATATATACCGGTTTAAGTTTTTTTAGAGAGTTACCTGTTGGTGTTTCTGGGGCTTATAAATTATTTGCGAATATGTTGTCGGTAAAGGGAGATAAAACGAATGAATAACTTTAGTTAATTTATAGAAATGAAAAAGCTTCGAAAATATATTGTTTTCGAGGCTTTCTATTTAGTGTTTGAACAAGTGAATGACCGTATTTAATTAAAGCAATTTCGGACTCACAAGATTAATATTTAATAATAATGGTATTATAAAGAAGTACTTACGAAAAAAGGAAATACTTGTTGCATGGTAATCTAATAAATTAGAAGGTTATACTCCAAAATAATACAAAATCCATTTTCTATGTAATCCCATTATGAGTAAATTTAGTCATAATGGGACTTACTATTTAGATTTAAAGAGATTAATAGAAACCGTTGCCAAATCGGAATTAGGGAATTTTCTAAAGGTATTTTTATCAGGTACTAGTCCAATATCTTCCATTGCTTTCATATAGCTATCAAGTTCAATAATATATTGATCAGAGTACCCGTGAGTAGCGTCGTATGCTGTTGCAGCAGTTTTTCCAATACTTTGTGATACCAATTCTGGTTTTGAAGTATGTAATTCTATCAATAACAATCCGAATTTACTAATGTAGGGAGTCCATTTATTAAAGTGTTGTTTTAAGGACTCTATCACAAAATTATTATTCAACCGTTTTCCTTTATAGGCATAGGAACCAGAAGAAGTAGAAATGCTAAGGTTGGCAGTAGGTTTTGGTGCTTCCCAAATTCTATTATGGTCTAAAAACGTACGAACATTTAATAAATCAGATAAGTTAATTCCATATTTTTCTTGTAAATCTTCAGACATGGCTTTTGGGTTTCCAATATCTCCCCAAATTACTTTTGCCCAAATATCAGCCTGTACTAAATTTTTTCTGGTGATTTTTAGAGCTGCTTGGTTATAATCAACCCCAATAAGTAATAATGGGTGGTCTTCTAAAACCTTTCCTCGGTTAGTTTGATGCTCAATAACATTAAATAAATGCTTTAAAAAAGCGCCATTACCACAACCTACATCTAAAATACCTTTTGGTTGTTCGTGTATTGGTTTATTAAATAAGTTTATAATAATTTCATCTATCACTCTAAAATAAGCAGCATGTGCACCTCCGCTTCCCCAAACATTCATTTCTCTATCCACATGGATCTCCTCATTACTAATCTTCGATGTTTTGAAAATTCTAGGATTTCCAAAAATGAGTTTATCCAATTTTCTAAGTGTAGGTATATAAGAAATCGTTACTCCATAGGCACTTGCTCTTCTTGCAAAGAATAATCCCTTATCAGTAAATTCATAAGAATCTTTTGTTTTGTAAAACCATTCTAGGCTAGTAAGTATATTTAGTAAACGCCCAAAATTATCAGCGTCTTTGTGAAATTCTTCAGCTTTAAATTTTGTTTGCATAAAGTATTTATGAAACATTCCACTCATTCCTAATAACACAACAGTAGGCCCAATAATAATTCCTTCAATATGGGCTATAATTTGGTCAAAAATTTCTTTACCCTTAGTGTCAGTTGGAACTGCAACTCCGAAGTTATTTTTAAAATTATTGTACAAACTTTCAAGTTTTAAAAAAGCAGCTGTTTCAAATTTTCTAGGACTATAATCTTCAGAAAATTTTAATAATAAAAAGGCTTCTTTATACAAATGGAAATAAGAAAAGGCTATGGCAGATAGTTCATTCGTTTTAAAAAGTACTGTATTGTTAGTGTTATTAACATGCTGTGTGAGCCAGCCTTGTGAGCAAAAAGTTCTTAAAGCTACATTTAAATACCCATCATTAGCCTTAAATTTAGTTGAGATATCAGCTAAACTCACCGAATTTTTTTCTAATAAATAGTTGGTGACTCCTTTTTCTTGTAAAACATGCGCGGAAGGACATGTTACAATACCGTCTAGATGACGGAATAGTTTATCTCTTAATACGGCCTTTTCTGGTTTTGATAGCATGTTTGATAGTTTCTTGGAAAGATAACTATTTGATTTATAAACTGAAATGCTATTGACTTTTTTTTATTGAAGGGTTTAGCTGTAATAAATTTAATGAAGAAGGTGAATTAATTCACTTATAACTCACACTAAAAATAAAAAAAAGAACGTCATTCAAAGGAAGTGAAGTAATCTGAATGAAAAGATTTCCTCGTTATATTTCCTTGGAATGACGCTCTATATTTTAAAAAAGTTTTTTACTTAAAATAAGAAAAATCTTCTCCGTTTTCTATTTTTAATAAACTTTCGTAAATCATTTTAATTACATTCTCAACATCATCTCTGTGTACCATTTCAACAGTAGTATGCATGTAGCGTAATGGTAAAGAAATTAACGCAGAAGCAACACCTCCGTTACTGTACGCAAAAGCATCAGTATCGGTACCTGTAGCTCTTGATAAAGCTGAGCGCTGAAAAGGAATTTTGTTAGCTTCAGCAGCATCAATAATTAAATCACGTAGTTTTTGTTGTACTGCAGGTGCATAAGCAATTACAGGACCTTTACCTAACTCTAAAAGACCTTCTTTTTTCTTGTCTATCATTGGTGTAGTTGTATCGTGAGTTACATCAGTAACGATAGCTACATTAGGTTTTATGGTTTGAGCAATCATTTCAGCACCACGCAAACCAATTTCTTCTTGTACAGAGTTGGTAATATATAATCCGAAAGGAAGTTCCTTTTTGTTTTCTTTTAATAAACGAGCAACTTCGGCAATCATAAATCCACCCATTCTATTATCTAGGGCACGACATACAAATTTATCTCCGTTTAAAATATGAAATTCATCCGGATACGTAATAACACAACCAACATGAACTCCTAATTTTTCAACTTCTTCTTTGGTTGCACAACCAGTGTCAATAAAAATATTATCAGGTTTCGGAGCTTCTTCTTTAGCTTTGTTACGTGTATGAATTGCTGGCCAACCAAAAACACCTTTTACAATACCGTTTTTAGTGTGGATATTTACAATTTTACTTGGTGCAATTTGATGATCTGAACCACCATTACGAATAACATAAATTAATCCATCATCAGAAATATAGTTTACATACCATGAAATTTCATCAGCATGTCCTTCAATAACTACTTTATATTTTGCATCAGGATTAATAACTCCAACTGCCGAACCATAAGTGTCGGTAATAAACTCATCAACATAAGGTTTAAGATAGTCCATCCAAATCCTTTGACCTTCCCACTCGTATCCTGTAGGTGCTGCGTTATTTAAGTATTTAGCTAAGAAATCGATTGATTTCTCATTTAAAATTGATTTATTATTAGCCATAATTATATATTATTTCTTTTTTATTCTTCACTTTGATGTTCTGAACCCCAAAAACGTCTTTTTTCTCTATATTCCTGTTCTTCTTTTATTTGCTTTGGTGTTAGCACCTTTAAAAACGAAGGATGTTGCTCTATTGCGTATTCTATTTTTTCAATAATACTTGATACTTCTTCGTTTTCATAATCAATTTCTAAAGGCTCTTTAATAACCATTGATTGTAAAACATTACGTTTTTTAATCATCAACCCTTTTTTATCAAAAGAACGTCTAAATCCATCAATAACAATAGGTACTACGATAGGTTTACATGTTTTTATAATGTGTGCTGTACCACGACGAATTGGTTTAAATGGTGTAGTAGTTCCTTGTGGGAAAGTAATAACCCATCCATCATTTAAAGCCATACGGATATTAGAAATATCAGACATTTTTACTTTTCTTTTTATGTCTTTACCTTCACTTCTCCAAGTTCTTTCAACAGAAACAGAGCCAACATAAGCAAATATTTTAGGTAATAAACCAGCTCTCATAGTCTCTCCAGCAGCAATGTAATAAATATTTAGCTTAGGATTCCATAAATAGCCGATGTTTCTAATGTTGTCATCACGTCCTTTTAAAGCAGCGTTAAAAACATGAAACATAGAGGCTACATCAGCAAAATATGTTTGATGATTTGAAATAAACAAAACGTTTTTGTCAGGTAGATTACGTAAAATATCCATACCCTCAATTTGTAAATCGTTAAATTTACGATAGCGTCCGTGTGAAATAACACCCAGCACTTGTATTAGAAAACGTTTTAGTAGTAAAATATGTCCGAATGGATTCCTTTTGAATAAAGGCATTTGTAATTGTTTTTTTAATGTAAAAGCTAAATTACAAAAGAAATAGAAATTATTACTCTTTAAATAAATCTTTAATTTCTGATAACATCATAGCAGTTGCCCCCCAAACGATATAATTGTTTAGTTTAAAGCATGGTACGTTAGTGTTTTTCATATAAGAAGTTTCCATTTCTACTGATGTTAAATTATTGTCATTTAATAAATCAGTAATTAAAACTTCTATAATATTAGCAACTTCATAGTTTGGGCTAAAATTCGGTTTTTCTTTAAGCATACCTATAAACGGTGCAACTAAAAAATTGCTAGGAGGAATGTAAGAATCTGAAAGTTGACGAATAATTTTAATTTCTTCAGATATAACACCAACTTCTTCAAAAGTTTCTCTTAATGCTGTTATTTCAAAAGAACTATCTTTTTTTTCTGTTTTACCTCCTGGAAAGCTAATTTGTGCCGAATGAGCTCCTTTATAGCTAGCTCTTTCTGTTAGTAAAAAACATGTTTGATTGTTTTTGTTAGGATAAAATAATGCTAAAACGGCAGCTCTTCTTGGATTTTTACTATCAATTAACTCTTGAGAAAACTGAGTTCTTAGTTTAGGAGCTAATTTCATTTGTGAAGTTAACCCACCTAAAGATTTGTTTTGTAATTTCTCTATTTGATTTATAAAATCAGAAAAAATCATACGTTTTTAGTATTTTAGAGCAAAAATATTAATTTAAGAAGTTGAAAATTGAATAATTTGGCTTGAATTTTGATTTGTTATCAATATAAATAATTTTATTATAAATGAATATAAAAAATAAATATAAAAAATTAGCACTTAGTTTATTGTTTGATGCTATGGGTTTAGCATCGTACGCTATACCAGGTGTAGGAGAGTTCTTTGATGTGATTTGGGCTCCTGCAGCAGCTTATTTAATGACAAAAATGTATAAAGGAAATAAAGGTAAAATTGCAGCAGCTATTACTTTTATTGAAGAAGCTATGCCAGGGTTAGATATAGTACCAACATTCACACTTATGTGGTTATATACACATGTGTTTACTTCTTCTAAAGAACCAAAAACAACAATTGAAGTTTAGATACTATTTTAAATAAAAGGGCAATCATTAATGATTGCCCTTTTATTTAAAATTAGGTTGTTTAGTTTTTAATAAACTTTTTAGTAAATGATCTTTGCTTGTCATTTACTTCAAGAATATACACTCCTTTTTTTAGATTAGATACATTAATATTAGCATGATTTACCTTTCCTTTTAAAACTTCTTGACCAATGGTGTTTGTAATTTTAAAATTAGCTGTTCTATCATCAGCCATTTCAATTTTTATAAAATCGGCAGTAGGGTTAGGGAAAATAGAAGCGTTAAATATTGGAGCTTCATCTCCTAATTTTCCATCAATTATAGTTTTGTAATTATTACTTCCTTTAGCACTAACACCTATGTTAACAGAATAATCTTCAACTTCACCATAAGAAAATGCTTCACAAGCAGTAGGCGCTGCATTCCATTTCATAGAAACACGCATTCTTGTTTTTCCTGTTAAAGCAGCGTTAGGAATAGAAAAATTATAAGATAAATTACCTGCGCTAGATGAAGATCCGCTAACAACCTCTTCGTTGTTTTCAAAAATTCCGTTTTTATTAAAATCAATCCATACTTTCCAAAATTCGGTATATGATGAGCTTGAAAAACCAGCACTTACAATAATTGTATTGTTTCCGTAACTTAAATTACCTGTTTGAGAAGTAAAATTACCATAACCACCGTTTGAAGTAGTTGTATTAGAAATTCCACCAATAACAATATTATCAATATACTCAAAATTAGCGTTGTTACCATTCGAATTACAGTAAGCAACAGCCGTGTTTAGAGTAGTAACATTAACTATATTACTTGAGTTTGAAACATTATTAGCAGCATCTTTTGCCTTTACAGAAAAACTATAGTTTGTTGCAGCTGTTAAATTAGTTACAGTATAATTTGTGCTTGTAACTGTAGCTATTTTGGTTGTTCCTTTGTAAACATCGTACGCTGTTACAGCAATATTATCAGTCGCAGCTGTCCAGTTTAAAGCTAATGAGGTTTCTGTAGTTGACTTGGCTGCCATGTTAGTAGGAGCAGTTGGAACTGTGGTATCTACTGATGAGCCGCCACCATTAATTGCATGATCTCCTAAGCCACTAAAAGTATCTTTTGAAAGAATGTTCCATTCAGAAGTTGTGTAAGTTGTATTTGGAGATTTAATAGCAGCTTTTCTCTGCAAGGTTTTGTCTTTTGCAAATGTTGAAGAGCTATTTGGGTTTCCAATAACATCAATAATAGCACTCCCTTTAAATAAACCGATAGCATCATTTCCATTAAAAGAAGAGATACTACTTTCGGTTAATTGAGCCTTATTTTTAATTGTAGCAGAAGCACTAGTATTTGCGATCACATATACCTTTCCGTTTTGTAATGAGCCAGTTAAATTTAATGCGTTAGTCCATCCACCACCATTAGAAGCTTTCTTTAAAGAATATCCAGATAAATTAATCGTAGTACCTGTAAAGTTAGCAATTTCTAAAGCCTTATTATTAGAAGAGCCTTCTACATATTCAGAAATAAACAATTCTGTAGCAGCACCAGAAGAAGGAGCATCTTTTGTTATTATTGTAGCGGTATTACTAGTTATGGAGATGTTATTAGCAGCATCTTTTGCTTTTATAGAAAAAGTATAGTTTGTTGCAGCTGTTAAACCTGTTACTGTATAATAATTTGTAACTGTTGTAGCTATTTTAGTAATTCCTTTATATATCTCATACCCGGTTACGGCAACATTATCAGTAGCATTAACCCAAGATAAATTTACAGAAGTTTCTGTAATGCTAGCGGTAGTTAAATTAGTAGGAGCAGTTGGAGCCTGAGTATCTGAAGTACCACCTCCATTACCAAATAAATCTTCTGCTTGTGGGCCTCCCCAAATTTGCGTAGCAAAAGCAGGATTATCGATAAAAGGATTTCTATTACCTTGAATTCCTCCTAAAATAGGATTGCGTTGTGCTTCGAAACTAGATACAGGGTCTTCTGCATTCCATTGTAATAATAAATTAATCATATTATTATCAGAAGAATTAGTTGTGCCAATAATAACATTACTAGGTAAACACTGATTGTTATAACGCAAGTACATGTACAGCATCATACGAGCAACATCACCTTTCCATTCATCACCAGGATACCATCCGCCAGAACGACTACCTGCATTACCCGAACCTGAAACAAATTTCTTACTACCTCTTTGTCCGTTAAAAGAAATATCAGCAGGTCTTAAATGATGAACATCTGCTCCAGGACCAGAGGTGCCTAAATTAGGATTCCCTAAAGATTTAGGATACACATGCTCTCTATTCCATTGTGATCCAGCAGAACCACCATTAGCGTTTTTACTACGAGTTCTGTCTGTTATATAATTCCCATCAGAATCATTATAGCCATAAATTAAAATAACTTTAGTATTATCAGTAGGGTCTAAGTCAGATTGTTTTAAAGCATCCCATACTTCAGGAGAGTACGATAAATTTACAGCATGCGTACTAATTATTTTAGTAGCTAAAGCGTTTTTTAATGCTGTGCTAGTTTGGTTTAGATTTACATCATTATAATAAGATGGTATTTGAGAGAATAATGAAAATGAAATAAAAAGAGCGATGAAGAGTAATGATTTTTTCATGTTAATTGAAGGTCTATTTAGATTTAACACAAAAAAACAATTATTAGATACAATAAATGTTACTAAATAGTTAATAATCAGTGTGATTAATACTATAAGAAAAGTAGTGTAGTTTATTCTTTTATTTTCCGTAAATTTGCGGGCTAAAATCAGAGATTGATTATGAAGATATCATACAATTGGTTACGACAATTTTTACAAACAGACTGGGAAGCAGAGAAAACTGGTGAGTTATTAACAGATCTAGGTCTTGAAGTTGAAGGTATAGAAACTGTTGAAAGTATTAAAGGTAGCTTAAAAGGTATAGTAGTAGGAGAGGTTAAAACATGTGTGAAACATCCGAATGCTGATAAACTAAAAGTTACTACGGTAGATTTAGGTGACGGTAATCCCATACAAATTGTTTGTGGAGCACCTAATGTAGCTGCTGGTCAGAAAGTACCTGTAGCAACTGTTGGAACAATCTTATATGACGAAAAAGGTGAATCTTTTAAAATTAAGAAAGGAAAAATAAGAGGTGAGGAAAGCCATGGAATGATTTGTGCCGAAGATGAATTAGGTTTAGGTAATGGTCATGATGGAATTATGGTTTTAGATGAAAGCTTAATTTCAGGAACTCCTTGTTCTGAGGTTTTTAATATCGAAACAGATTATGTTTTCGAAATAGGTTTAACACCTAACCGTGCAGATGGAATGAGCCATTTTGGTGTAGCTCGTGATTTGCGTGCAGGATTAATTCAGCAAGGAATTAATTTAGAATTAATTTCTCCTTCAGTATCTAATTTTCATGTAGATGAACGTACGCAAAAAATAGATATTGAAATTGAAGATAAAAATTTAGTACCACGTTATTGTGGAATTACAATTACAGATATTAAGATTAAAGAATCTCCGGAGTGGATAAAAAATAGATTAAAAGCTATTGGGGTAACCCCCAAAAATAATATTGTAGATATTACAAATTATGTTTTACATGAGCTAGGGCAACCATTACATGCTTTTGATGCAAATAAAATTGCAGGTGGTAAAGTAATCGTAAAAACTTTAGAAGAAGGAACAAAGTTTACAACTTTAGATGAAGTAGAAAGAGAGTTATCTGCTGATGATATTATGATTTGTGATGCTGATAATAACCCATTATGTATTGGTGGTGTTTTTGGAGGTTTAGAATCGGGAGTTAAAGAACATACAACTACAATTTTCTTAGAAAGCGCTTATTTTAATCCAGTTTCAGTTCGTAAAACAGCAAAACGACATGCGTTAAATACTGATGCTTCTTTTCGTTTTGAAAGAGGAATTGATATTAATCTAACAAAATATGCTTTAAAACGTGCTGCTTTGTTAATTGAAGAATATGCTGGAGGAAAGATGTCTTCAGATGTTTTAGATTTTTACCCAAAGAAAATTGAAGACTTTCAAGTATTTTTATCTTATGAAGGTGCATATAGATTAATTGGTCAAGAAATACCTAAAGAAACTATAAAAAATATTTTAGCTTCTTTAGAGATAAAAATAAACAGTGAAACAGAAGGTGGTTTAGGATTAACAATACCTTCTTATAGAGTTGATGTACAACGTGAAGCTGATATTATTGAAGAGATTTTAAGAGTTTACGGTTATAATAACATTGAGTTTTCACATAAATTAAATACTTCAATTTCTTTTGATAGTAATAAAGATGTTAAGATAGAAAACATTGTTGCAGATCAATTAACTGCTTTAGGTTTTAATGAAACAATGGCAAACTCTTTAACAAAGGCTGAGTATGTAGCTTTATCAGAAGATTTAAATGAAGAGTACAACGTTGAGATGTTAAACCCTTTAAGTAATGACTTAAAGGTAATGCGTCAATCATTATTATTTAGTGGTTTAGAGTCTGTAGCATACAATATTAATAGAAAAAACAATGCTTTAAAACTTTATGAATTTGGTAAAACATATCATAAATACGAAAGCGGTTACCAAGAAGATAAACATTTAACATTATTTATTACTGGTAATAGAACCAAAGATAGTTGGAAAACTGAAACTCAAACATCAGACTTCTTTTACTTAAAAGGAATTGTAACTAGCTTATTAACTCGTTTAGGGTTAGGGAACTTAAAAACATCTCCAATAAAATCAGATATGTTTTCTGAAGGAATTATATTTAGCTTAGGTAAAACAAAGTTAGTTGAATTTGGAGTGATTAGAAACACTATTTTAAAAGAATTTTCTATTAAGCAAGAAGTATTATTTGCTGATTTTAATTGGCAAAATATTTTAACATTTACAGGTAATAAAAAAATAAAAGTAGCTGATTTAGCTAAGTTTCCTGCTGTGAAACGTGATTTAGCTTTGTTGATAGATAATAAAGTTGAATTTAAAGAAGTTTATAACTTGGCTTTTCAATCAGAGAAAAAATTATTAAAAGAAGTTGATTTGTTTGATGTTTATGAAGGTGATAAATTACCTGATGGTAAGAAGTCATATGCAGTAAGTTTCGTTTTACAAGATGAAAACAAAACGTTGGCAGATAAACAGATTGATAAAATAATGCAAAAGTTACAGCAAACATTCGAAAAGAATTTAGAAGCTGTTTTAAGATAATTTTTAAGCTCCAATTTATTGGAGCTTTTTTTATAGTTAATTAACATACTATATAAGTTTAGCATAATTACAAAAAACATTAATAAATGTACAAATTAATAATACGACCAATTTTCTTTCTTTTCGATCCAGAAAAAATTCATTATTTTACTTTTTCTTTGGTGAAATTTTTATCGAAAATTCCTTTTGTATCAGCAATTTTTAGAAGTTTGTACCAAGTAAATGATAAACGTTTAGAGCGTAATTTATTTGGATTAACATTTAAAAATCCTGTAGGTTTAGCTGCTGGTTTTGATAAAAATGCAGTATTATATAATGAGTTAGCAAACTTTGGTTTCGGTTTTGTTGAGATAGGTACTGTTACACCTAAAGCTCAAGTTGGAAATCCTAAAAAACGTTTATTTCGCTTAAAAGATGATCAAGGAATTATTAACCGAATGGGGTTTAATAATGAAGGATTAGAAACAGCAATAACGCAATTAAAAAAGAATAAAGGGAAAATTATTATTGGCGGTAATATTGGTAAAAACACAAATATAGCGCCAGAAAATTACACTGATGATTATTTAGAATGTTTTAAAGGTTTACACCCATATGTAGATTATTTCGTTTTAAATGTAAGTTGTCCAAATGTAGGAAGTCACGCAAAATTAGATGATGTAGATTATTTAAAAGAATTAATTACAGCAGTTAAAAAAGCGAACGATAAAGAAGTAAATAAGAAACCAATACTTTTAAAAATAGCACCAGATTTAAACAATCAGCAATTAGATGAAATTATTGAGCTGGTTATTGAAACTAAAATTGCTGGTGTAATTGCTTCTAATACATCTGTAAATAGAGATAATTTAAAGGTTTCAGAAGAACGATTAAAAGAAATTGGTAATGGAGGTGTAAGTGGACAGCCAGTGAAAGAAAGGAGTACAAAAGTAATTAAGTATTTGGCTGATAATTCTAACAAAGCATTTCCTATAATTGGGGTAGGAGGTATTCATTCTGAAAAAGATGCTTTAGATAAAATTGAGGCTGGTGCAGATTTAGTACAAATTTATACAGGTTTTATTTATGAAGGGCCAAGTTTGGTAAAGAGAATAAATAAAGCGATTTTAAAAAACAATAAATAAATATATGTAACAAACTAACTGATTTAATTTATATTAAATAATTATTTCAGTTAGTTTACAATAACGTTTAAAATGCTAGAAACCCTCATTTCTTTTGTATTAGCAACAGCTACTTTGGCTTTTTCACCAGGACCAGATAATATTTTTGTACTTACACAAAGTATTGTAAATGGTAAGAAATATGGTTTAGCAACTGTTGTTGGTTTAATGAGTGGTTGTATAATTCATACGACTTTAGTTGCTTTTGGTGTTTCTGAAATTATAAATCAGAACCCGAATTTGTTTTTTATAATTAAGTTATTTGGAGCTGCGTATTTATTGTATTTAGCGTATCAAGTGTATAAGAGTGATGCAAAAATTGCATTTTCAACTGAAAATGTAGCTAAAAAATCTACACTCGAGTTGTTTAAAAAAGGGTTTTTAATGAATGTATTAAACCCGAAAGTAACAATTTTCTTTTTAGCATTCTTTCCGCAGTTTTTATTTTCAGAAACAATATCAACGGTTGTTCAGTTTTATGTTTTAGGTGGTTTGTTTATTATAACGTCTTTTATTATCTTTTCTTCTATTGCTATTTTAGCAGGAACTATATCAGCTTCTATAAAAAAGAATGCCAAGATAGGTGTGTTTTTAAAATGGGCTCAAATTGTAGTTTTCATAGCAATAGCAATACTTATTTTGCTATAAACTATTTTTTTATAGCATTTTGCCCTTTTTTTACCCTGTTTAATTGTTTTTAAGAAAAGTTAGGTATTTTACAATCGATTTTAAAGAACTTCATAGTTATTATTATTAATAAGCTGTAAAAGACTACCTATCTTTGCAGTCAATAAAAATTTCATAGATATTTAAATATTATGGCAATTACAGTGAAAACACAAGAGGATATTTTAGCAAAATTAAATATCTATGAATTAAATGAAATGCAAAAAAAAGCCATTTCAGTAATAGAAACAACAGCAAATACAGTAATACTTTCACCAACAGGAACAGGTAAAACACTAGGTTTTTTATTGCCAGCATTAAAATTGATTGAACCAGATAATAAAGAAATTCAAACTTTAATTTTGGTGCCATCAAGAGAATTAGCGATTCAAATAGAACAAGTAATTCGCGAAATGGGAACTGGTTTAAAAGTAAACGCTGTATATGGAGGGCGTTCAATGACGAAAGACAAAACTGAATTAAAACATATACCAAGTATTTTAATTGGTACACCAGGTAGAATTTTAGACCACTTTGCAAACGATCGTTTTTCTAAAGATAGTATTAAAACTTTAATTTTAGATGAGTTTGATAAATCGTTAGAGGTAGGTTTTGAGTATGAAATGAGAGGTATTATTAATCAATTACCAAACATTAGCAAGCGAATTTTAACATCTGCAACACAAGAGACCGAAATTCCTGAATTTGTACGTTTAAATAATCCAACAGTATTAAACTATCTAACAGGAAAAAAATCTAGACAATTAACTTTAAAAACGGTTGTTTCTCCTATAAAAAATAAAAATCAAACCTTAATTGATTTATTAAAACACATAGGAAATGAGCAGGGAATTATATTTTGTAATTTAAAAGATAGTATAAACCATGTAAGTGAGTTTTTATCTAAGAATAAAATAGCACACAGTTGTTTTTCTGGAGGAATGGAGCAAAGAGATCGTGAACGTTCATTAATAAAATTCAGAAATGGTACAAGTCAGGTATTAATTGCAACCGACTTGGCAGCAAGAGGAATTGATATTCCTGAAATGAAATACATTATTCATTACGAATTACCAGAAAGAATAGAAGAATTTACGCATAGAAACGGTAGAACAGCAAGAGTAAATGCAAAAGGAACTGCTTATATTTTAAAATGGCAAAAAGAAAATTTACCAGAGTTTCTTAAAAATATACCTAATGAGGATATTTCTCATAAAGAAAAATTAAAACCTCAATACTGGGAAACTTTATTTATTTCGGGAGGAAGAAAAGATAAAATATCAAAAGGAGATATTGCTGGATTATTCTTTAAAAAAGGGAATTTAGCAAAAGATCAATTAGGAGCTATTGAGTTAAAACAAGATTGTGCTTTTATATCTGTACCTGTATCAGAGGCTAAAAAGTTAATAGAGAATTTAAATAATACTCGTTTAAAGAACAAGAAAGTGCGTATTACTTTAGCGTAATTATTTAAATTTAAGTAACTCTTGGTGTTAATTATTGTTGGAAACTATGAAAAGATTTTTTTTACTATTATTTATTATTAATGTATTTATTAGTTGTTCTAATAAAGAGAAAACAGATGCTGAATTATTAGAAATAGATAAGAAAACACTAAATGAAAGTTTAGATTCATATAAAGTTATGCCTTATAAATTTGGTAAAATTTTAATAAGATCTGCAATTACTAAGGACACTATCTCTACAGAGTTTAAATCTTTTAAAACGGATATAGATAGAATATCTAAGCGGTTAATGAGTCATGATTTTAAAAATGCTGACAACATATCATTGTTTGAATATATTTCTATTTATCGAGATTATAGAAAAATGGAGGAATTTATCATGAAAACTGATGAAGATATATTTCCTCCATTATTAGATGCTTTTAACGTAATCTATGGAGATTCTATTAGTAAAAAAAGACCTTATTATTCTGGAAACGAAAAAGAAGTAGTTCAGAATTTAGAACATACTGTTTTAAGTGCTATTGTTCTTTTAAGTAAAGATTTGGGTAAAGAAGTTTCTTTATATGAATGTTCTAAAACCAAGCCAGAATTATTACCTGATACAGAAATAAAAACATTATTACAGTATTTTAGAGGTTTTTTGTTTTTTGAAAAAGGATTGTATTACCTATCTGAAGATGAAATATCAAGAAATATAAATTGGTTAGACAATAACAAAAATATTGACTTGCCATACACTAGGTCTATGTTTCAATGGGGGGATCTAAATAACGAGAAAACACATTTAGCTATTCATTCATTAAATCATTTATTTAGAGCTTTTGATAGGTTAATGATGGACAGAAAAGTTGATGAAGAAAGAGCTTTAGAAGATTTTGAAGTATTTTTAAAAGATTCAAAAGAAATTGGGTTAGATAATGAAGTTATTTGGTCTATAGAAACTTATTTGTATTTAAAGAATAACAAGAGTGAAAAAGCAATAACATCATTAGTTAAATTGAAAACAAGTAATTTGTTATCATCAGATGATAAAGGTAAAATAGACGATGCTATTGTATATTTAAAAAATAGAAAACCAGAGAGTGTATTAAATGGTTTTTATGACAAGTATTTTTTAAGTAAAATAGCAACAAAGTACATGTTTTCTATCTTAGCTAAAGTAGATTGGGAAAAGATAATGAAAGAACAAAATGTGCCACATACTGAAGAAATGTTTATTGTTATAGATCGGTTTAAAGAAATGACAAATAATTTAAACAAATACACATCTGTAGATAAATTAAAAGAAGTAGGAAATGATATTAAAGATACAGGTGTAAACCTTTTAGATAAAGCTAAAGAATTGGTAGAATAAGTTTTTAATTACTTCTATAAATTAAAAAAACTCCTATTTCTAATAACTAGAAATAGGAGTTTTTTTAATGAAATTATCGCTCACTACTTAATATTTCCTTAACAGCAGCTTGATACTTCTTAGGGTTTCCAGCCTTTTTAATTTTCTTATATGTTTTCTGCGGGTTTGCAAATGACTTAGAAAAATACTCCCAAAAACCTAACATTTTCATTTTTATAGGAGTTGGTCCAGATAAAGCAGCGTCGTATTGGTTATAAATTTCGTCATGAAAAGCTTCAAAACGTTTCCATCTATCTTTTGGATATTCGGTTGTGTTATCTTTTATCATTTGTGGTAAAAAGGGATCCGCAATTAAGCCACGACCAATCATAAAATGAGTAATGCTTGGAAAACGTTCTTGCATCGCTTTAAAACTAGCTATGCTAGTAATATCTCCGTTATAATATAGTTGATGTTTAGCAGTATCTATACATTTTTGAAAAGCATCTAAATCTACGCCACCTTTGTATAGTTGCTTGCCTATTCGAGCATGAATAGCTATGTTTTTTAATGGATACTTATCTAAAATAGGGAAGGAGTGCAATATCTCTTCACTATTCTCATAACCCATTCGCATTTTCATAGAAACTAAAATATCAGTTTCATTATGTGCTTTGTGTAATATTTCATCAATTCTTGCAGGGTTGCAAATTAATCCTGAGCCCATTCCTGATTTTGTAACCATTGGATACGGACAGCCTAAATTCCAATTCAATTCTTTATAACCTAAACTCTGTACATATTTTGCTACAAACAAAAACTCATCAGCATCGTTCGTAATTACTTGTGGTATAACTGTTAAAGTATCATTATTTTCAGGTAATAAATCACGTTCATAACTCGATTTAATTTTCATTTTTCCATTCAACCGAATATATGGAGCATAATAAGTATCAATACCTCCAAAGTATTTATGTTGTGCGTTTCTAAAACGAAAATCAGTAAAGCCTTGTAAGGGTGATGAAAGTAAAGTAAAACTCATAGTATTTTATAAGCTGCAAATATAACTTACTTATGGTTTATAATTAACGGTAAATTTTATACTTTTAAAATACACAGCTACATACTAACTACTATCAATTTTTAATGTAAAAAGAGAAAAACAAGGAGATAGAGAGAGAATGCCTAGGGTTATTTATAATAAAGAATATTTATGGGTAAATTTTAATATAAAAGCATGGTTTTGAATCAACTAATTTAATTATTATTTTATATATTCACCAAAAAAAAATTGTCTACTAAAAATGCTATGAACTATTACTGTACTTTTTTTAGGCAAAATACTAAAAAACCTAAAATTTAATTATTATGAAAACAGTAAAACTTTTTGTCTTGGGGATTATTTCTCTCACAATTTTTAATTCGTGTAACTCAAATGATCTTGATGATCTTCAAAATCAAGTTTCCTCTTTAGAAACGAGAACTACGTTGTTAGAAGCAGATGTTGCAAAATTAAAGGAATTAATAGAAAAAGTAAACACAATTAAACAATCACTTGAAAATCTTGATGGTTTGGTTGAAACAAATACGCAATTACTTAATTCATTTAAAGATAAAATTGATAGTATTGAAGAAGCTATGGTTAATTCTGATAAAGATATAAACGATCTTGAAACAGAATTATCGGAAGTAAAAATAGGGTTGGATAATTTTATGTCGGAAAATAAAATTTTTCCAGGCGATTTAATTATACACTCAAGTGTACATGCTGATATTGTTAAACTATTTGAAGAAAGAGAATACGAGATTATTATGGGTGATTTGTTGATATCTGATGTATCAGCAAGTAGTATCGAATATTTAAATAATTTGATTGTAGTAGGAGGAGATTTTATCATTAAAGACACAGATTTAATAAACTTAGAGACTTTTAGTGATTTAACAGCTGCTGGAGAAATAAGGATTGAAAATAATACTTTATTAGAAAGCTTAAAAGGTCTAGAAAATTTAACAAAAATTGGAGGATATTTTACTATTGAGCATAATGTTTCACTAAAAAGCTTAACAAGCTTAGAAAATTTAATAAAAATTGGAGGATATTTTAATATTGAGGATAATACTTTATTAGAAAGCTTAACAGGCTTAGAAAATTTAACAGAAATTGAGAGGGGCTTTGGTATTTGGTCTAATAATTCACTAGAAAGCTTAATAGGCTTAGATAATTTAACAGAAATTGGAGGATATTTTAATATTGGGAATAATGCTTCACTAAAAAGTTTAACAGGCTTAGAAAATTTAACTAAAATTGAAGAACAGTTTAAAATTAATAATAATAATAATTTAGTTTCATTTTGTTCCTTACAAAATTATTTGAATACTGATGCTTCATTAGATTTAGATATTAATGGAAACGTTTATAACCCATCTATTGAAGAAATTAAAGATAATAATACCTGTGAACAATAGGTTAATTATTTTTTAAAACAAAATACTCGTAAAAAACACCTTAAAAAAGGTGTTTTTTTATGTGTAAAATTTAAATAAACAAAAGCAGGTTTGTTTGTAATATTCTTTTAGTAAAAAAGGAATGCCTATTGATGAAAATAGTGTAAAATATATAATATTTAATAAGCTGAAAATATAACTTACTTATGGTTTATAATTAACTGTAAACTTATATTTTTGAAATAGAAAAATTGCAAATGAAAATAACCCTGTTTTTATTAAAAAAACATAAATTAAAAGCAATCATTATAAGTATGTTAATGATTGCTTATTATTTGTGTTTACCCGAGAAATTATTTTTAACACCGACATCAACCGTTGTTACAGCAAAAAACAATGAACTATTAGGAGCTGTTATAGCAACAGACGGTCAATGGCGTTTTCCTGAGTTAGATTCGGTTCCAAAAAAGTTTGAAGCGTGTATTTTACAGTTTGAAGATGTTCATTTTTATCATCATTTTGGTTTTAATCCAATTTCTATAGGAAAAGCATTTGTTGAAAATATAAAAGCAAAAAGAGTTGTTCGTGGAGGAAGTACGCTTACACAACAGGTAATTAGATTATCACGAAAGAATAAAAAACGTTCTTATTTAGAAAAAATAAAAGAGTTGGTATTGGCTACTCGATTGGAATTTCGGTTATCAAAAGAAAGTATAATAAAATTATATGCTTCTCATGCTCCTTTTGGAGGAAATGTCGTAGGGTTAGAAATGGCATCTTGGAGGTATTTCGGCTTACAACCATATCAGTTATCTTGGGCTGAAACAGCAACATTGGCGGTATTACCAAATGCTCCTTCGTTAATTTATCCAGGGAAAAATCAACAAAAATTAAAAGAAAAACGAAATAGGCTACTTAAAAAGTTACATATAGAAAAAGTGATTGATAAAATTACTTACGAATTGGCTTTAGAAGAAGAATTACCAAAAAAACCATATGTATTACCACAAATAGCATCTCATTTTGTGCAAGAAATTGCGAAAAAACATCAAGGAAAATATATACAAAGCTCTTTAGATATACATATACAAAAACAAGTAAATAATTTGGTAAAACAACATTATGAACGTCAAAAACAAAACGAGGTTTATAATATGGCAGTGTTGGTATTAGATATTGAAACTAGGAAAGTAATTAGTTATGTAGGGAATTCACCAACAGATAAAGCACATCAAAAAAATGTAAATAATGTTGTTTCAGCAAGAAGTACAGGAAGTACTTTAAAACCATTCTTATTTGCACAAATGTTGCAATCGGGAGCTATATTACCTACGCAATTAGTTGCAGATGTACCTACTGAAATAGCAGGTTATACTCCTAAAAATTTCGATTTAACTTTTGATGGAGCTGTACCTGTAAATCAAGCTTTAACTCGCTCTTTGAATATTCCAGCAGTTCGTATGTTACAATCATATGGATTAGAGAAATTTAGAGCAGATTTAAAAGACTACAAGATTTATGATATAGATAAATCGGCTGATTATTATGGGTTATCATTAATTTTAGGAGGAGCTGAGGCTAGTTTATGGGATTTATGTAAAACTTTTGCAGGCTATGCAGGTATTATAAATCACTTTGAAATTACAAAACATAAGTATTATTCAAATGAATTTATTGAACCTAGTTATATCAATTCCTCAAATTTAAATTATGGAACTCTTCATAAAGGTTATAAATATATTGATGCTGGTGTTGCTTATACAACGTTAAATACGTTAACGGAAGTTAATAGACCATATACCGATCAGGCATGGAAATACTTTGATTCTTCTCAGAAAATAGGGTGGAAGACAGGTACTAGTTTTGGTTACAAAGATGCTTGGGCAATTGGAGTAACTCCAAAATATGTGGTTGGTGTTTGGGTTGGTAATTCTGATGGAGAAGGGAGACCTGATTTAACAGGGGTAGGTAGTGCAGCTCCTTTATTATTTAACATTTTTGATGTTTTGCCAAAATCAGATTGGTTTTTAGAACCTTTTGAAGCACTAATAGAAGAAAGTGTTTGTGAAAAAAGTGGCTATTTGGCATTGCCTATTTGTAAATCGATCATAAAAAAGATTCCTAAAAATGGCGTAAGAGCAAAATCGTGTCCTTATCATAAACAAATAACTGTTGATGTTACTGAAAAATTTCAAGTAAATTCTAATTGTGAGTCAGTAACTAATATGAAAACAAAAACATGGTTTGTTTTACCTCCGTTAATGGCTCATTATTATAAACAAAAAAATGCTAATTATAGTGTATTGCCTAGTTATAGAAGTGATTGTAGTTTGTTAGGGAATAATACAATGGATTTTGTGTTTCCAACAAAATACCGATCTAAAATATCTTTAACAAAAGGAGTAGATAATAAAGTAAATGCTATTATATTAAAAGTAACACATGCCAGTGCAGACGCTACTTTATACTGGTACTTAAATGATGTTTTTATAGGGAATACAAGTCAATATCATGAACAAGCAATTGTGCCCGTAAAAGGGAAACATAAAATTACAGTAATTGATAATTTGGGCAATGAAAAAATACGACTTATAGAAATATTGTAATACTATTTAGCTTCAAAAAACTAAAACACTTTTTATTGAATATTTAAAGTACTTTTATTGTATTTTTTTTAGTTTCCCATCATATAACCCAACCAATAGACTATTACCTTTATTATCTATTTTTATTCCGCCATACTCAGCTGTTTCATAGTTTTTTCCTTTACCTTCTTGAAAAAAGAAAGATTCAGCTCCTATATTTATACCTCTCCACTGTTTTAATGTATATTTTATAAGATATTCATTATTATTAATAGGTTTTTTATTGTCTTGTAGTCTTACTTTGTGAGCAATACCATTTTCGTCTAACTTAACAACACAAAATCCTCTTTTAGAAATACTATCGTAATTGACATTTCTTGAAATAGCATAATTTAAAGTCATATAATCACCTTGCATTAATGATCTAGGGTCTACAGGAGCTAATTCTAATAAAATTAACTTGCCTTCAGATAATAATGTTTCTTTCTTAAGCAATGAGTTATTAAATAGCCAAAGTAAAACGATAAGGTTAATAAGAACAATCGTCCATTTATACTTTTTCATCTGAAAGAAGGTATTTATTCGTGAATATATATAATAATAAAAATAGGACACCTGATGAAAATAAGATTATTGATTTTGTTAATAACGTGAAATTTAAATCATAATAATATTGAGATATAAAATATATAAATGAAATTATACCTATTGCTAACCCTGTTTTATATTGTACAAGAAAGCTTAACAATATAATTGTAATAGCTCCTAATATAGTTGGAGCTAAAACTAAAGATATCAGAATTAAACTAGTAAGTGTATATATAACTAATTTATTTGTGAGAGTTTTTACTTCAATAATTTTTAAAATGATGTAAACTAAATATATATTAACAATTATAAGTGTTATGGACGATAACCATATATTATTTTGTGATATAAAAAATAAATTTTCTCTGTCAAAAGCTATAAGCCCAATTAGTAAAGAAATTATGAAGCCTATTCTACAAGGAGCATATAATTTAGATATTTTTATATTTGTAGCTATTAGTTTCGCTTCATTTAAAAATAAATATGTAAGAATTAAAATAGAAAGTCCAATATATAAATGTATAATATCATATACATGATAAAAGGTAATTAAGTAAAGAAAACAGCAGTTAACGGTTAATATCGCAATAAATGATAGAATATAATTTTGTGTGATAAATAAAGAGGATATAGCTATAAGGCAAATTAAACCTGAAATAATATTTTCATCAAAATTCATTTCTGTTAATCCGAAAACCAGTAATATATTACCAATAACATATGAAGAAACGCTAAAAGTATCTATAATAAGTTTATCATAAATTTTATTAAGTAAAATAGCAGATACTATAAATATGAATCCAAATAATACTAATCCTATTTCAGAATTGTATAATCCAGCGATTAACAGAAAGGCTATAAAGGCAATAGTAGCTAAAATACCACCAAAAATAGAAAGTATTTTAATCGCTAAACTAGAGTTGTTATCTTCTTGTATTTTAAATTCTTTAAGAATAGCTTCTTCATCATATTGGAAATTTTCTCCTTCAGAGAAACGAACTCTATCTAATATTTCTTTTTTATTAATTAATTTCTCCATTTTTTCTGTAGATTAATTAGAGTTTTAATAACTAATGTTATACTTGAAACAACGAACAAACTGATTAAAAGAAACATACTTGCATCATTTGATAATTTTATAAGAAAAGAAGAAGTAATAATGATAATACTAAAAGGTATTATTGAGAGATAAAAACCACTTTTTACTTTTAAACCATATTTAACTCCAATAGCATATATTATTGATGTAATTATTATTAATAAGATGAAATTTGTTTGTTGTTTTTCAAAAACTCCATTACAAATACCTATTGTACTAAAAGTAACAGCAACCAATGCTATTAAGTTTGTAAACCAAATTGGTGGTTCAATTTCTTTGATGTTCTTTTTACAAAATAAAGCAAATAGTAAGAATACAACATTGATTATAAAGAGTAATAAAAGCACAGAAATTTCTGAGTAATCTTGTGCTACTTGCTCTGTGTATAATATTATTGTTGTGTTTATTAAAGTGATAAACAGTAACCATAATGGGGCAAAGTTAGAAATTATGGCCCAAATTGTAATTGCCATAGTCCAACCTAAGAAAAAGTCGTAAGCATTAGCACCTGTTTGATATATTTGTCCGAAAACAGCAAATAAAACACCTACGAGCATTGAGGTTCCTGTTAGGATTATGTTTTTAATATTTAAGCTGATTTTAGAAAAAACTACAATTAAAGTTGTAATTATAATTAAACCTTCAATTAAACTTATTTTTACGAACTTGTGTAAGTCACCCCAATTATAAGCAAAGAAAAAAATTACTCCAGCAGTTGTAAAACCAATGCCTAAACTAATAAAAAGTATTTTTATAAATTTTAGCCAAGAAGCTTTATTATTATAAACATCCTTTTTTAATACTATTTCAATATTTTTTTCTGACCAATTACTATGCCTACCTATTATTTGAATATCTTCTCTCTCAATATTAGTCATTTATTACATTTTTTTTACTTTAAGATATTTTCATATTTATAAATAATATTAAGAGGTATAATTAGATATTTTCAACACAAATAATTTTTTTCAATCGAACTCCGAAATCGGCTAATGTTTTAATTTCTTTAATACCAGCTAATCGTTCTCTACCAATTACTAACAATCCTTTTTGGTTTCCTTCAATATGGTAATATTTATTACTTTCAAAGAATAAAACAAGCTCATCAGTAAAGAATTTTTTTATTTCAGAAGCATTTTTTCCAGAAAGGTAAAATCGTTTAGAGAAGTCAGGATGGTTTTCAATATCAATATCTTTAAAGCCAGCAAAATGATAAATATATTCGAAAATACCCTCTTTATCTAAAGTAAATTCAGGAGTGTATTTAGCAATATCAATGTACATCATTGTTACTTTAATAATTTGTTTTGCAATTAATTCACCTTCAGAAAATTCAACATCAAACAATGTACAGTTTTCATTTGATAAGATATTTGATACTTTGCTTATCTGTCGTGTTTTAAAATAACCAAAATGAGGAATTTCGGTAACAGCTTCTTTAGGTAAAGCATCATAGTTCCATTTTAATTCATTACAAATGTTTTGTAATGATTTTTGTCTTTTTGTTAAACTATTGGAATCAGTGTTTTCTTCAGATTGAACAGGAATGTTCTTACGCAATGCAAATGGGTGCTCGCTTCCAGTTTTATAACCATCTAAGCCTATTACTTCAAAATGACCTCCTTTACGTTTAAATGTTTCAGCGTAATTATTAAGGTTTTCCATTACTGAATGGTCTATAAAATCACACAAAGAAAAATCAATTATTGCTTCTTCGTTTTCAGGTATCTGATCTAATTTAGATTTTAGTTTTGTATAGTTTAAAAAGCTAGAGAAATTTTTCACAGAAACATAATATTTTTCATCTTCTTTAAACATTAAAACATTTGGTTTTAATAGATTTCTAATAAAAAGCATCAGGTTTTTATTGATGAAAACATGAATAATGAATGTGATAAATATTCCAGCTAAGATACCTGTAATTAAACTGGTTGCTATGGTTGTTAATAAGGTGACAAAAAATATAATTAGTTGCTCTTTTCCTATTTTAAATACTTTTCTAATATTTTCAGGAGAAGCCAATTTATAGCCAGTATACACCAGAATAGCAGCTAATGCAGGTAAAGGTATTTTACGAAGTTCTGTTGCAAAAAGCAAAATAAATATAACTAAGAAAGTTGCATGAAAAAAGTTTGCAGAACGATTACTACCTTTATTATTTACGTTTACTGAGCTACGAGCAATTACCGTCACAACATTTAAACCTCCTAAAAAGGCGCTGATTACAGTTGCTAACCCTAAAGCTCTAATATCTTTATTAACATTAGAACGTCTTTTTAAAGTATCTAATTTATCTACAGCTTTAATACTAAGTAAACTTTCAATACTTGCAATTAAAGTAATGGCAATTACTGCGTTGATAAATTCAAAACTATAAGCTTTACTAAAATTTGGAAAAGCAAAACTAGATAATACATCATTAGGTAAATTTATTAATAAAGCCTTATCAATAGGATAAACATCTGTTGAGAATAAGTCGTAATAATAATACATACCAATACTTAAAACAACAATCCACATAGGAGCCGGGATAAGCTGAAAATATTTATTACGTATTTTACTATAAAATATCATTATTAATAAACTAATAATACCTACCAAGCCTGCATATAGAACACTAGTGTCAGGAGTTTTTATAAAGTTTATTATAGCTTCAGGAACTTGTATTAATAAATTAATTATGCTTCCTTTAGCGTTTAAGTTACCTAGCATTACATGAAATTGCTTTGCAAAAATACCAATACCAATAGCAGCTAACATTCCTTGAATAGCAGAGGATGGAAAGTAATCTCCCAAAGCACCCATTCTAAGAAAACCAAGAATTATCATTATTATTCCCGAAATAACAATAGCAGCTAGGGTATATAAATAACCTTGGTGCATATCTCCAGCACCTAAAGTGGTTATAGCGGCTAGTAGAACAACTACTAAACCATTACCTGGTCCAGTAATAGTTACATTAGAACCTCCTAAAATTGCAACGACGGTACCTCCAACTATTGCAGCAATAACTCCCGAAATAGGAGGTGCCCCAGAAGCTAATGCTAAACCAAAACCTAATGGAAGTGCTATTAGCGAAACAACGAAACCTGCAAAAATATTTTGAGGTATTTCACTTAAAAATGTTTTAAACCCTTTTCCCATCTACTTAACTATTAAAACATCGGTTGGTAATTCTGATAATATATATTCTAAATCGTGAGGAAATATTCGATCTAATATTCCTGTTTTTTTAGGAGCACTTATAACTAATAAATCAGCTCTTTTAATTTTTGCATAATGACCTATAGAATAACCTCTACGTCCAAAAATACTTTGTGTTTTTATAATAATATCACTTGTATCTATATGTTGAAGCATTTTTTTTACACGAGCATCTTCGCGTTTCTGCATGCGTTCTTTTTCTAATGTTGCTTTACGTAATGATATGTCATCATTAACCTTTACATTTAATTCAGTTTGACTAATTTCTTCAACTATTGTAACTCTTTTACAATCTAATTTTTGTGATAAATTAAAAGCTGTCTTAATGGTTTCTTCTGTTTTGTGATCTTGCAAACCACTAACTACAATGTGTTTACAAGGTACTCTTTCTATAGCGGGTCTTATAAGTAATAATACTGAGCAGGGAGCTTTTCTAGTAAGTTCTCTAGCTATTGAGCCTACATAATATTTATATAATTTTTCTTTTTGTAGTGCACCGAGAATTAGTAAATTAACATTTTCTTGTTTTGACGTTTGTAGAATAACGTCAACAGGTTTACCTTCTTGCCAAATTGTTTTTAAAGGAAGTTCTAATTTTGGGGCTTCATTTAATAATTCTTGTAATTGGTTTTCTTTTTCAATAGATTTTTTACCGACATGTACACCAACTAATTGAGCGTTAAACATATTAGATAGCCTTATTGTTTCAAATAAGTTTGCTTTTAAGTTAGGAGAAAAAGCAATACCAATTAAAATTTTATGTATTTCTTGCAATAGATCTGTTTTTATCTGAAAGGCTTAAAAATAAACAAATAATCGAAAATAAAGAGAATTAAATGAAGAGATTATTATAAGTCTAAGCCAAAAGTATTTTTAAGCTTTTCAATTAACGGATTTTTTTCCTTTAGTTTATTGTATTTCTCTTGCGGAGTGTATGCAAACTTCTTTTCTGCAATTGCATTAACAGCAACCTCAATTTGAATACCGTAATTATTTAATTTTTCACGTAAAAAACCAGTAAGTTTTGGTTTACCTCGTTCTAATTGTGTTTTCATTAAATCATTAGGTAAAGAAAAAATTATTACATAATTTTTTCCTAACTGAGGTTCATTAGAGGCTAAGATAGCAGCAATACTACGTTCACCAAGCTCTTGTAATTTAAAGTAGTATTTTTTCCATGCATCCTTAAGTTCTTCATGGGTAAAAGGAGTTCTTGGGTGATTTTCAAAATTTTCATCTTCATTAAAACTCGTTTTTACATCTTTTTTCTGATGAATACTTTTTAAAGATAAAGAAGAGGCACGACGTTTTATGTTCTTTAATAAAGGTTTTGTTGATTCAGCAACAACTTTAGTTAAAGGAGCCTGAATTTTTGCTTTAACTTCAGCTGTCTCAGTGGGTTTTACAATAGGAGGTACTGTTTTCTTTTTTACAGATGGAGATAAAGAAGTAAAAAATGTAGCAGGAATTATGTAGTTGTTAGATTTTTTTTTTGCTCCATCAAAATTGATAGAGGCTATTTGCATTAAGGTTAATTCTACCAGTAATCGTTGGTTTTTACTGCCTCGGTATTTTAAATCGCAATCATTAGCTTTATCAATAGCAGGGAGTAGAAATTGCATATTAGCCTTTTTGGCTTGCTCTAAATATTTCTTTTTAGTATTGTCTCCTACTTCTAGTAAAGATATGGTTGCTTCATCTTTTGCTACTAATAAGTCTCTAAAGTGTGATGCTAAGCCATTAATAAAATGGTGCCCTTCAAATCCTTTACCTAAAACATCACTAAATGCCATTAATACTTGTGGTATTTTATGGTCAACTAATAAATCAGTAATATTAAAATATACATCGTAATCTAATACGTTTAAGTTTTGAGTAACAGCTTCACGAGTTAAATTACTACCAGAAAAACTAACAACTCTATCAAAAATAGATAAAGCATCACGCATAGCTCCATCAGCCTTTTGGGCAATAACATGTAATGCATCGTCATCGGCAGTAATATTCTCTTTAGCGCAAATAGTTTTTAAATACTCTTTAGCATCTAAAACACCAATTCGCTTAAAATCGAATATTTGACAACGAGATAAAATAGTAGGTATAATTTTATGCTTCTCTGTAGTAGCCAAAATAAAAATGGCATGTGCAGGTGGTTCTTCTAACGTCTTTAAAAAAGCATTAAAAGCTGCTTGAGAAAGCATGTGTACTTCATCAATAATATAAACTTTGTATTTTCCTGTTTGAGGAGGAATACGAACTTGATCAGTTAAGCTACGAATGTCATCGACTGAATTGTTTGAAGCAGCATCTAATTCAAAAATATTAAAGGCAAAGTCTTCATCAATATTTGTATCAGCGTCTTCTTGATTTATTCGTTTTGCAAGTATACGAGCACAAGATGTTTTACCAACACCTCTTGGTCCTGTAAAAAGTAAAGCTTGTGCTAAATGGTTATTTTTTATAGCATTTTCTAACGTATTTGTTATGGCTTGTTGCCCAACTACATCTTCAAAAACTTGAGGACGATATTTACGTGCCGATACTATAAAATGCTCCATTGATTTATACTATTTTAGGTATAACAAAAATAGAAAAAAAGAATTCATAAAAAAATAAAAAATTAATATAAACAAGAATAATTTATTATAAATTCGCAGTTGAATTTAAAAAAAAAATTATACTATGAAAAAAATTAATTATTTATTAATGTTGTTTGTTGCTGTATTTTTAACTGTTGTATCATGTACAGAAAATAATGAGCCAGACATAGCAACTCTTACTACAGTTGAAGAAGATAAAAAGAATATAAAAGCTAATATGGATAGTTTTTATAGCTGTTTGGAAACCTTAGCAGATGGAGGTTTTTCTGATTTCTTTTACAAAGCTATTATAAAAGAAGATGTAGAAACAACCCATACTTATTCATGGGGTTCATATACTGAATCAGAATCGTGGATTAATTTTACAATGGAACAGTTTGATAAACAGTTTGGTCCTTTTAATAAAGATAATGGGTTTAATTACAATGGATTAAAAGGTAAATATTCTTGGGGTATTGTTGAGAAAAAATGGACAAAAGTTGCTGATGCTTCAATTATAGAATTAAATTTCCCATCGGTTCATACAGGTACATTAAATAATGCAGTACTAGTTGTTGACAGTTATGAAGATATAGAGGTTAGTTATACAAATGAAATTGTAAAATTACCTACAAAAGGACATTTATTAGTAACTGTAGATAATGTTAAAACTTTTGAAATAGATATAAAAGAAGTAATATATGATGTGAATACTAATTTTTCTATGCCTTTAAAAGCAGATATTCATATTTTTACAAGCCCTTTTACAAATTCTTTTAAATTTAATAGAGTATCTCCAACTGAATTTAACTTCACTTATTCATTATCATCAGGAGGTGATTGTGGATATACATTTAACACTGATTTAGAGTTAAATACTTCAGATTATGGTAATGTTTCAAGTATTGAGAATGATATTAAGAAGATAAAAGGTTATTTTTCTCACAATAACTTAAAAGTTACATATAGTTTTGATGTTACCAAAGTAAAAGCTTTAGGGAAAAAAATAAAAGAATTATCAACAAATGAAATTAATACGATTTTAGATAGCGAATTATTATATAATGATATTAAAATATCTGATATAACAATCGATGATAAAGCTGATTTTCCTTTTAATATGACTTTTAAAGATGGTGAAAAGGAGAGTGCTGAAGTTTATTTTGGTGACTTTACTAAGAGAATCGAAGAAATTACAAAAAAATATTTTAATTAATGAATTGTTCAAAAAAAATAGTTCTACTACTTTTTTTAACTATATATAAAATCGCTCTTTCTCAAAAGAGCGATTCTTTTTTGGATATAAGAGATAGTAAACATCAAGTAAGTATTACTGCATCCCGATTTATAAACTCAGTTTTTCCTACGGACAAGAATGCGTATTTATTAACATATAGATTTAAAAAAAACAAGAAATATCATTACCGTTTAGGTTTAAATTATAATTTAGATACAAGTGAAGGAGGAACGGTTGATTTAGGAGTTAAAATAGGATATGATAAACTATTTAAGAGAACCCGAAAGTGGGAGTTTTATTATGGTTTTGAGTTGGGTGGTATGTATCATCATATTAAAGAGAGTGATAAGCATTTAGGGGCTGCCTTAGGAAATAGTTTTTTAGGGATAATGTTTAATATTTCTAAACACTTTAGTATAAGTACAGAACCAGGTATTTTTATTAAGTATAACTTTGTTGTCGATAATGGAAGTTTTGATAAGAAAGCAAACAAAAAATGGATAGATAGTGGTTTCTCTAATGTAGGAATTATTAATCTAAATTTTCACTTTTAATATGTAATATAATTATATTTATACGACTTAAGATGTATAAAATATGATATATGAAATTAATAAAGATACTTACCTTATTAGTTATTCTTGTTAGTTTACTTGGTTTTAAAAGTAAAAAAATAAAAAATGTAGAGGGTGTAAATAAGGAAAAAAAGGAATTAAAAAAGGCTTATTTTGCAAGTGGATGTTTTTGGTGTGTAGAAGCAGTCTTTGAAAGTGTAATAGGGGTAGAGGAAGTTGTTTCTGGTTACGCAGGTGGTCATACAAAGAATCCGACATATAAAACTATAGGAACAGGTCGTACAGGACACGCTGAAACTGTAGCTGTATATTACAACCCTAAAAAAGTAAACTTTAAAACATTAGTAGCTGTATTTTACGGGTCTCATGACCCAACAACTAAGAATGGACAACATCCGGATTATGGATCACAATATAGATCTATCGCTTTTTATAGTACGGTAAATGAAAAGAGAATTATTGAGGACACAATTAAAAAGTTAAACACAGAAATATATAATGGTAAAATAGTTACAGAAGTTACAAGGGTTATAAAATTTTATCCTGCTGAAGAATATCATCAAAATTATGAACGTCTGCATCCTGAAAACCCATATGTAAAAAATGTTTCAATACCTAGGTTGAACCGTTTTAAACGTAAATTCCCTCAATTATTAAAAAAAGGAAAGAATTAAGATTTAGCTTTTATAAATAATATTACAAAAAAAACTTCCCAATTTGGGGAGTTTTTTATTATAAATTATAGTAATTATTGTACAGTTATAGGAAAAGTATTTTTTTTATTCGTAGATGTATTTTTATGAAAAGTATTTTTTCTTTATTTGGATGATTTTTATAAAATAAGCTTCTTATGCAGGTATTAAGGTTGTTTATTTTAAGAATAGATACTCTATTTAGCTGTCTCTAAAGTAATTTGTTAAGATGTAATGTGTTTTGTTAATGTGTTTTTTTAAAGTGAAAAATTAACACTATTTTTGCAATCGCTATGTATTAAAAATCTTATAAAACTATGAAAAAAAAACTACTTTTCTTTTTCTTTATTTTTTCTTTCACTACTCTTTCTTACAGTATTAATAATAACTTTATTCCCATAGATAGTACTTCAATAAAAAAAGAACTATCTAGAGTGTTTTCATTTAATTCAAATGTAAAAGGTGAATTAGATTATAATTATGTAAATGAAAATTATTCGTTAAGTGCCAAAGGAGATAGTATAAAAAAGAAGGCTAAAGCACTAATTAATAGTATTGAAAAAACAGGTAGTTATGTCGGTGTTTTAGGTGCAGATGATATGATAAGTTTACCGGTTGGAGTAAAGAAAAAATTCGGAAAATATACTACTACAATGGGGGTTAGCGAAGCTAAATTTTATCCCAATTATACAGAGGTAACTTTATTTGTAAAGTTGGTGATTGCCCAGATTGGTGTAAATGGAAAGCAAAGAGAACTTTTTTTTGGAGCTGATAATGTTAAAATTTCACATAAAGGAGGTATTTATGGAGATATGAATATTTCTTTATTAGGTGATGTTGCGATACCTATAAATGGAAATAAAGCTTTATTAGAATTAAAAGGTGGTTTTGATATGAAAACTGGTGCAATAGATAATAAAACGTACATTACTATTGATTGTTCTGGAATTAAGAAGATTGGTGTAGAAGGAGCCGTTGTGCTTTCAAGGGACCTAGTAGAGCCCCTTGAAAAGAACTATATGCCTTTAAAAGATAAAAAAGCGAAAGTAAGGGGCTCTTTTAAAACAACAGCTACAGATTGGAATGATATTTTAGCAGAAGTAGATTTTAATTATCCTTTTCAAGTAACAAATGAAAAAGCAAAGGCTGATGCAAAAGGCAATAAGAAAGGAAAAGGAGGTTTAATAATAGATGTACAAAATGCTGTTTTTGATTTTAGTGATCTTAGGAACTCAGAAAAAGTTAAGTTTCCTAAAAACTATAAAGAGAAGTATTTAATAAAAGGAAATGAACAATTATGGAAAGGAATATCTATCGAGAAAGTAAATGTTATTTTACCAACAGAGTTTCGTAAGAGAAATGAGAATAATAGAATTGAAATTTTAGCTGAAAATTTTTTAATTGATGGAGAGGGGCTTACTGGTGAATTTGGAGTGAAAAATCTTTTTGATATAGAAGATGGGGATGCGTCTGGATGGCAAATTTCAGTAACAGATTTATATGCTTCTTTTATGGCAGGTAAATTAACTGGAGCTGGATTCGGGGGGCATGTTGGATTACCTACATCTGGTAAAGTAACTAAAGAAGATATTATAAATCAAACAGAATTGGTAAAAGGTTTACGAAAAGCCGCTAAATATACAGCTATAATTGATGTTGGTAATGACGAATATAGTTTAGCTTTAGAACCTATTTCTAAGGAAGGATTACATTTTCCTGTTTTTATGGCACAGGCGCATTTAAAATCTAATTCTAGTATCACTTTAAAAGTTAAAGATGGTAAATTTAGGCCGAAAGCAAATTTATATGGTAGTTTAACTATTAAAGGAGGTAGTGGATCTAGTAAGAAGTTGGTTGATTTTAAGGGAATTACTTTTGAGAACTTACAGTTACAAACAGAATCACCACATATTTCTGTTGATTATATGGGGTATGAGGGAATAGTTAATAAGTTCTCTAATTTTCCTGTAACGATATCAGATGTAAGTGTTACTACAAACGATAAAATAGCAGCTTTAAAGTTTACTTTAGATGTAAATTTAATGAGTAAAGGTTTTGCAGGGAACACTGATTTAGAAGTGATTGGTAGTTTCGAAAATAAAGAAAAGATACATACTTGGAAATTTAAAAAAATTAAATTACATAAAATAGAAATAGAGGCCGATCTCGGAAGTGTTAAATTTAGAGGGTTAGTTGATATAAAGGATAATGACCCAGTTTATGGTAATGGGTTTTATGGTGAATTAGAAGCTGATTTTAATGATATAAATGTAAAAGCAACAGCTTGGTTTGGAAAAACAGATGTACGATATTGGTATGTAGATGCTTATGCAGATTTATCAGGAATGCCAACGAAACCAACTATTGGAATTGTAGAGGTTAATGGTTTTGGTGGGGGAGCTTATTATCATATGAAAAAAAAATCTATACCACCTAAATTAGTGTACCAAGGAGAGGTGGATAAAGAAGGAAATGCAATTGCTGTAAAAACTCCGAAACCACCTTCAGGTATGGATTATGTTCCTGATGCTAAATCTGGTTTAGGGTTTAGAGCTATGGTTGGTTTTGCTTTAGGTAACGAAAAAGCGTTTAACGGAAAAGTTGGTTTTGAAATGGCTTTTAATAGCCATGGTGGATTAAACCGAATATTCTTCTTTGGAGAAGGACATATTATGAAAGCGATTGATATTCCGTTTGGAGATAAGTTTAAAGAGAAGCTTACGAAAATGCAAAAGAAAATTAATGATTTCGGAGAACATAATAAAATTATACAAAAATTAAAAGAAACGAATTTAGTTGAATATAGTAAGGTTTCTTTCCCGCAAGATGGTTTAAGTTTTGATGTAGGTATAGATGCACATTTTTCTATGGAAATGGATTTTGTTAATCATTCTTTTCATAGTGAAATGGAGGTGTATTTAAATACGCCAGGTGGTATACTTGAAGGTGTGGGAGATAGAGGTAGAGCTGGTTGGGCTGTATTTCATACCGGACCAGATGGTTGGTATTTGCATATGGGAACTCCAAAAGACCGTATAGGTTTAAAGTTTGGTATTGGGGCTTTAAGTGTAAAAGCAACGACTTACTTAATGATTGGTGATAAAATACCAGGTAGCCCACCACCACCACAGGCAGTAGCAGATATTTTAGGGGTTAATTTAAATAGTTTAGATTACATGAGAGATCTAAATGCACTAGGAGACGGTAGAGGTTTTGCTATTGGAATGGATGTAAGTGTGGATACAGGAGATTTAAATTTCTTAATTTTTTATGCACGTCTTAGAGCAGGAGTTGGTTTTGATATAATGATTAAAGATTATGGTGAAACAGCATGTAAAGGAAGTGGACAGATAGGTATTGACGGATGGTATGCAAACGGGCAGGCATATGCCTATGTAGAAGGTGAGTTAGGTATTAAAGTAAATTTATGGTTTTATAAAGGTAAATTCCCTATTTTAAAAGCTGGAGCAGCTGTGCTGTTACAAGCTAAATTGCCTAACCCTGCTTGGTTTAGGGGGTATGTTGGTGGCCATTATAGTGTTTTAGGTGGTTTGATTAGTGGCCGATTTAGATTTAAGATAGAATTGGGTGATGAATGTGAAGTAATTGGAGGTGCTCCTTTAGGAGGTATGAAAATTATTTCAGGTGTAACGCCAAATAATAATGCTAAAGAAATGGATGTTTTTATAGCTCCTCAAGCAGCATTTAATATGAAAATAAATAAGCCTTTTAAGTTAGAAGATGATGAAGGAGTAAAGACCTATCGAATTTTATTAGATGAATTTTCGGTAACAAAGGAAGGAAATGTTATAACGGGTGAATTGGAGTGGAATACATCTAACGATGTCGTTAATTTTATATCTTTTGATGTACTACCCCCAAAATCTACAATAAAAGTAAAAGTTGCGGTTAGTTTTCAAGAGTTAAAAAATGATACTTGGGTTACGCTTATGAATAAAGGAAAAAAAGCACAAGAAATTGAAGAAAGAACGTTTACAACAGGCACAGCACCAGATTATATTCCAACAAAAAATATTGTTTATTCATATCCTGTAATAAAACAATCTTATTTTTATCAAAAAGAAAGTCCACAAGGGTATGTAAAGCTAAAAAGAGGACAACCTTATTTATTTTCACCTGAAACAAATTGGAAACAAATAGTAAGATATAATAATGAATCAGGTCATGTTGTAGCAAATACTGTTTCTTATGATAAGGGTAATAGACAAGTTAATTTTAATTTAAGTAAATTAAATAATACTAAAAAGTATACATTAAATATTGTAAGTTATTTAGATGGTCAACAAACTTCAGAAAACGGGGTTACTTATACTTCACAAAACACAGGGCAAGAAGGGAATACTATAAAAATAAAAAATAAGGAGGTACAAACTGTTGTAAATAATAATGCAGAAACTGAAATTTTAAAATATAATTTTACAACAAGTAAGTATGACACTTTTAAAGAAAAAATAAGAGATAAGAATGTTGTTCAGCATTACTTAGAACCTATTTATTCAGATGTACATGCTATACAAACGGATGTTAAAAAGTCTGAAAGATTTGGTATTGAGGAATTAGAAGGTAACAAATATTCAGGTAATGAAGCATTAATTGCAGTAGAAGCAACTTTAGAGGATTCTTATTATAAAGACAGAATACATCAGTTAATTTATGATAAATATCCGTTAGAAAAAGAGTTTACTGTAAACAGAAATGTAAATGATTTGGGTATTCCTCCTAAGAAAGGAATCGATGTTTTAACATGGTATATACCGTATTTAAGAGAAAAACCTACTTTTTCTTCATTAGATTCAAGAATACCGTTTAGATACAATTTACCATATCATTATAAAAAAGATTTTATTGATATACAATATAAGGTTGTAAATAAGTACCTGAATTATCCTAGTCAATACTCAACACAAATTAAAAAATATAACTATATAATTAATGGTATTTTTCCTGCTATTAGAACAGGTAAATATAAAGTAAAAATGCAGTACGTTATGCCAGGGAATATTTTGGGAACTAACGCTATATTTAAATATAAAAACCCTTTTTAATGTTGTTTTATAAAAAAGAAAAAAATATTTTATTGTTGATTTTTATGTTGTTAGTTCAACTAAGTTTTTCTCAAAAATCTTCTAAAAAAAATGAAATAATGGTTTTGGCAAGACCACTTACTAGTAATAAAATAATGTTACGATGGGGACCAACAACACCAATAGCTTATAGAAAACTTAGTAAATATGGTTATAAGGTTAAACGATATACAATTAGTATTGCTGGTCAATCGCTATCAAAACCTATAGAAAAAGATTTAGGCGTTTTTAAACCAGCACAAAAAGAAGAGTGGTTAAAAATAATGAAGAGCAATAGTAATGCGGCTGTAATGGCACAATCATTATTTGGAGAAAGTTTTAATGTAGAAGGAGTTGGTACGCTACAAGGTATAATTAATATGTCTCAAGAACAAGAACAACGGTTTACTTGGGGGTTGTATGTTGCTGATCAGGATTTTAAAGTAGCACAACTTGCAGGTTTAGGTTTTGAAGACCTTAATGTAAAAGCTACTGAAAAATATGTTTATAAAGTTTTTTCTCTAGTACCTAAAAATGAGATAGATATAAAAGATGGCGGTGTTTTTGTAGGATTACAAGACTATACTAAATTGCCTAAACCAGTAGATTTGGCAGCTATTTTTACAGATAAAAAAGTAATGTTAAATTGGAATTATGCAATTTATAAGCGAGAGTATAATAGCTACTTTATAGAGCGTTCAGAAGATGGGGAATTGTTTAGTAAAGTTAATAAATTGCCTTATACAACACTAAATAGTGGAGGGAAAACTAATAGTAAAAGAATTTATTATATCGATTCTATAGTAAATAACAAAACATATTATTATAGAGTAAAAGGTAGGACACCTTTTGGTGAATTAAGTCCAGCATCAGAAGTGATTTCAGGAAAAGCGGTGAAAGTTTTAGCCTATGTACCAAGAATAAAGACAAAAGAAGTCGTTAATGAAAATAAAAGTGTACTCCTTAAATGGGAATTTTTAAAAGAAGGTAATAAATTTATAAAGGGATTTGAACTGAATAAAAGTAACAAAGCAGATGGAAATTACAAAACAGTAATTAGAAATATATCTGTTAAAACTAGAAAAATACAATACGATAAATTAGATCCTACAAATTACTTTACAATTACTGCCATTGGTAAACAAGGTAATAGTAGAACCTCATACCCTGTACTGGTTCAACCTGTAGATTCTATACCACCAGTAAAGCCAGTAGGCTTAGAAGGTAAAGTAGATAGTTTGGGGGTTGTTACTTTAAATTGGAAAGCAAATGTAGAGCCAGATATGTTGGGTTATAGAATATTTAAAGGAAATAATAAAAACGAAGAATACAGTCAGCTAACAGTAAAGCCACATGTAGCAACTACATTTTATGATAGTGTATCTGTTAAAAGTCTTAATAATAAAGTGTATTATAAAGTGGTAGCGGTAGATAAACGTTTTAATATGTCTAAATATTCGGATATTTTAACATTAAAGAAGCCCGATTTTATACCGCCAGCTCCTCCTGTTATAACTTCTTATAAAGTTAGTAAAGAAAATGTGTATTTAACATGGGCAAATAGTCAAAGTAATGATGTTGAAAGACACGAAGTTTATAGAAAAATTAGAGACAGTATTAACTATAATTTAATTGCAACTTTGCCTAAAGATTCACTTAAAATTGAATATACAGATTGGCAAGATTCTAATGTAGAAGGAGCAACGGATTATAATTACCTGATAAAAGCGGTAGATGAAAGTAATTTAAAATCTATAAACACCAAATCAATAACTATTGAAGTACCAAGGTTTAAGCTATTAACTGGTGTTAAAAATATTGGGAGTTATGTAGATAAACAAAATGGATTTATAGAATTGTTTTGGAAAGTGATAGATGAAAAGGCTATTGTTGAAATTATGATATATAAAGGTAGTAAAAATGATAAAATGTCTTTACTAAGAAATGTATTACCAAGCATTAATAGAGTTGCAGATGAAGATGTAAAACCTAATAATATATATAATTATATTTTTAGGCCTGTATTTATTGATGGTAGTTTAGGTGCTATCAAAAAAATTGAAGTGAAATACTAAGGTTACATTATGAAAGTAAAAATAATTTATATCTTCTTTTCACTAATATATTTTGCTGGTTTTTCTCAATCCGAGTTGTATGTTTTAAACTCATCAACAGAAGGGTATTCAAGTAGATATGACAATTCTTGGTACAGTTTGTCTTATTATAAAGGAAAATATAATTTAGTAGACACATCAGTTGATATAAAATTAGATTATATTCATTTTTATAATGACGATCCTAGTAATGATTGTGGAGGTCCATGTGGACAATATCTTGATCATTGTGATGGAATTGAGTTTTTCAATAGGATTATTTTTTTTGATAAGATAGAGGTGGAAGCCGATATTGAGCCGTTTAGTTGTTTACCTTTAAGTTATCATGCTGTTTTATTACCAAAAATAGAAGCCCCAATAGATAGACGATGTGAAAAACAAGAATTATTCCCTCAACATTCGGATGGAGTTGATCATAATATAAAAGGTATAGTTTGGGAGTATATGAATGCTTCTAATCGTTGGGAGACTCTCCCTAATTTTCAAGATAGATATCCATTAAATGTAAGTTTATTAGATGTTTTTGGAAATGATTGGCGTAATCAATTCACAGGTAACCTGCAATTACGATTTAAATTTACAGCGCTTTTTACTAGTGAAGTTATATATTCTATTCAGAATTATACAATTCAATTAACAGAATGCTCACCTGGATTGGTTGGTATCCCTATTCCTCAAAAAACAACATGTAATTATAAAGATGATGGGGTATTTACTTTTACTATAGATAGAGATTTGGCCCCTAATGAAAAGTTAATAGCTACATTATATTATGAGTTTTTACCTAATAATTATGATATTCCACAAAATGGTCAAGAAGAAATAACAAGTTTAATAGATAATTTAAATGGAACATATAGCTATACTTGGAAAGGAAAATTACCCTCAGGAAAATATAAACTTAAATATCAAACGTTAATAGGTACGGGTAAAATTAGTTCAACTGATCCTAGTTGGGCAAGTCTTGAGTTTCCAAAACCAGATAATCCATTTATAATATTACCAGCAGAAAATGTAAATTTTACAGCAACTAAATTTAGTAATGAAACTTGTGCTGGTGCAAAAAACGGAAAAATAAAATTAGCTATTACTAGCGGAGAAACCAATAAGTATAAATATATAATTTACGAAGTTAATGGTACTAGTGTAACACTTTATAGAAATTGGATAACCTTTACAGGACCAACTACCATTATTGAGAATTTAGAAAAAAAGACTGAATACAGAATAAAAGTACAAGACACCAAAGGATGTTTTGCAAGAAAATAAATAAGTTAGCTATGACAAAAAAAATAATTTTATTTTTATGTATGCTTTTCGTATTAATGTTCATAACAAGAATACAAGCCCAAGTTACTGACTATGGTTATTTAATAGAAACAAATGTTACTGGTTATTTGCATGCTAATAATGGTGAAATGTATGTATCTTCAAATGTTGGATTTATTGGATCAACAAGTTTCTTTGCAAGTTCTTCAACTGTAGGTAATGTGTATTTTAATTTTATGCCTATTCAAGATAGTTTTACAGATGTAACAATAAAAGTAAATAACACAGCTATCCGTATTAATAACTTTCCAGATTGTACTTACGAAAGAGAACAAGAGGTCTTAAAAGCTAATTTTAATAATGGTATTTTATATTTTAGTGGCTGCAGTTTTTATCAAAAAATGTACCCTCTTCATATTATTGATGAACTCGCAATAGGTGATAATACCGTATGTGCTAGAAACACATTAGAATTAAGCGGTGGTTATGATTGGCAATATTATATAGGTAGTAAAACCAGCCCTTCAGACGGTGATTGGAAAGAATATGCAAGTGCAGTTACAAATATTAGTGTAAATGTAGGCGATTTATATGCTACAGAGGGTATAAGTATTATTGACCTTGCTCCAGCCGCACCACAAAGATCTTTAAAAATTAGAACTGGGCATAAAGCCAGTGATAAATTTGTATCTGCTAAAACGTATCAAGTATCAGACTGTTCACCAGAATTTAAGGAATATTATAACAAAATAAAAACATCATGTGTGTATAATACTGATGGTAGAATTTCACTAAACTTAGGACGTGACATAGATATAGCAACTGACGAAAAATTGGTAGTTACTCTATTTAAAGAAGATTTAGTTAATGGAAATTTATTGATGGGACAAAGCTCTATAGAGACCAATTTAGTAAATAATGGAGGAAGTAAATACGGTTTTGTTTGGCCTTTCGATATTGATACAGGTAAATATTTTTTTAAATACCAATCCATAAATAAAAATACGCAACCACCAGACCCTTTGCCAGATGCAAATGATAATTATTGGAAATCACTGGTTGAAACTCCTGTCTTTGAAATATTTTCAGCAAAAAACGTGAATTTTACTGCAACTAAATTTAGTGATGAAACTTGTGTTGGTGCAAAAAATGGGGAAATAAAATTAGATATCACTAGTGGAGAAACCAGTAAGTATAAATATATAATTTACGAAGTTAATGGTACCAGTGTAACCCTTTATAGAAATTGGACAATTTTTACAGGGCCAACTACCATTATTGAGAATTTAGAAAAAAAGACTGAATACAGAATAAAAATACAAGACACCAAAGGATGTTTTGCTAGAAAAAATTAAGTTAGCTATGACAAAAAAAATATTTTCATTTTTATATATACTTTTCGCAATGTTGGCGATAACAACAATGCAAGGGCAAGAAACAGATCCTAATGATTTAAGTTTGTATTATAAAATACAAATTTTAGGACCTGATGCTGGGGTAGGATTATCTACAGAGGTAGAAACAGTAATTAAAGAACATAATACAGGTACAGAAATTGCTATAAATAAAAGAGGAGTATTAAGTATTGTTCCAACAGGCGGAACAGCTCCTTATAAGTTTTATGTTTATAAAGATGGTAGTACTACACCGTTAGCAGAGAGTAATAGAGATATTAATAATGCGAATGAAGAAAGAATTGTAGATAATCTACTTCCAGGGAATTATGTAGTTGAAATACGTGATGCAAATTATAGTTCATCTCCAGTTACAGCTTGTAACACTATAAGTAAAACAGTAGTATTAAAAAATCCAACATTATTAGAAATTTCAGCTTCACCAGAAGCTATTAAATGTAAAGGAGATAAAGGAAAAATAACAATTTCAGTAAAAGGAGGAATAAAACCAATAGTGAATTCAGGAAAGTATAAAGTAGCACTATTTTTAGGTGGAATATTACAAGAAGAACAATCTGTAAATTACAATGAAACCACATATAATTCATGCACTTTTACAGGATACCCTGCTGGAAATTATAGGGTTGTTGTTTCTGATAGGTATGTTTCTAAAGAGTATAAGGATATAATAGTAACACAACCGGCTGCATCATTAACCATTAATATAGTATCAGATAGTATAAAAGATGTAAGTTGTAATAATACAGATCCATCAGATGATGATGGTTCAGTTGAGATTCAAGCTACAGGTGGTACAGTTCCTTATAGCTTATTATTAAATAATGCTAGTTCAGGTATTACATATACTCCAGTACCAGGTACATTTACAAATACTAAAGCAATAAATAATTTAAGTGTTGGTACCTATAATGTAAAGGTTAAAGATGCTAATAATTGTGTTAGAGGGTTTAAAACTTTTACTATTGAAGAGCCAATTAGTCCGTTAATAATTACACCTACACCAGGAATTCAAGGGAATACTACATCTACGGGTGGTGTAAATGGTTTTGTAGAATATTCGGTAACAGGAGGTACACCAAACCCAAATTATACCTACTCATTTAAAGGCGCAAATACTACTGCACCTAATGCTGTAGATTTATCAGGCTCATTTCCAGGATTAGGAGTTCCTAAATTATTTAATAATTTAAGAGCAGATACATACATATTAATAATAACAGATGATGAGGGATGTATTAATGAAGAAGAAATAGTAATCTCAGATCCTGCTCCAATTGAAATTGATTTTGATAAAACACATGTTAGTTGTTTTGGAGGAAATGATGGAACAATTACAGCAAAAGTCATCGGAGGAGCAAGTAATAAATATCACTATGAATGGACTAAAGTAGGAACAGGTGTTATAGCAATTCCAACTCCAGGCACTGCTTCAATAACTGTTTCTGAAGGTACTTATATAGTAAAAGTAACTGTTATTTATGATTTTAATCCTGTAGAAATTAAAAACTCTACTGAAGTTATTATTACTCAGCCAATACAACCATTATCAATAGCAGAAACCATTAAAGACGTTTCATGTAAAGGTGGTAATGATGGAAATATACAATTAACTGTTACAGGAGGTACACAGCCTTACACATATTCATGGAAAGATATTGGCGATACTGAAATAGCGACAACCAAAGATATTACAGCACAACTTAAAGGAAGTTATAAAGTAATAGTTACAGATGCTAAACTATGTAGTGTAGCACAAACATATACTATTAATGAGCCTATCGATGATCTTATTGTTGCACTAGATAGCGCAAAAGATCCATTATCATTTAACGGAACAAATGGTAGTATTAATATATCAGTTACAGGAGGTAATGGAGGCTACAGTTATGTATGGACAAACAGTTTAGGTATACAAGTAGGAACTTCGGAAGATCTTATAGGAATTGGAGCAGAAACATACAAAGTGATGGTTACAGATGCTAAAGGATGTACCGATGAAATATCTCAAACATTAAGTCAACCAGATGAATTAATAGCAACAGTAACTATACCAACCGACGGAGTCTTATTCTGTAACGGTGATGCAGATGGTAAATTAGAAGTTACAGTAAGTGGAGGATTGGTACCTTATACATATCATTGGTATGAAGTTTTATCAAACGGATCTAAATCTTTTTTGTCAGGAGAAACAAATATAACAGTAGAAGGTTTAGTTGCGGGAGATTACGGAGTAGAGGTAACTGATAGAAATGGACTAGGAATAAAAGTATATGACAAAGTTAAATTAAGCGAACCAAATAAAGTTATAATAAATACCCCTGTAATAACAGATGTAGATTGCCATGGGAATACAACAGGAGCTATAACACTGGATGTTGTTGGTGGTACAGGAGCTTATGTTTATGAATGGTATAAAATAGGTACTACAACGCCAATTTCTACATCAAAAGATTTAATAGGTAGAGAAGCAGGACAATACAAAGTTATAGTACAAGATACGAATAACTGTCCTAGTATACCATTAGAAGAAATTATAACAATAAATCAACCAGCATCTGAATTGTCAATAGATTCTGCAACAGAAGTAGTTACAAATGCAACCGGTTTTGAAGTAAGTGATGGAAGTATAAAAATAGACGTACTAGGCGGTACACCATTCGATCCATCTGGATCACCACATTATAATTACTCATTAATAGAAAAAAGTTTAGGTACCGTAGTAGCAATGTCTAATTTGGTTACAGGATTAGCAGGGACAGTCTTAGGAATTACTTATGAAATGACAATAACTGATGCAAACGGTTGTCAATTACAAAAAGAATACACGATACACCAACCAGAAAAATTAATAGTAAAATTAGGTTTACAAACAGCAATTCGATGTAATGGTGAAAACGGAACTTTAAATGCTACCGTTACAGGAGGATATTCAGCACCAACACCAGTTTACACCTATAAATGGTATAACAAAAATGATCTAACTACAGTAATTGGTGAGCTAACAACATTAACGAAAAAAGCAGGAGCATATCGATTGGTGGTAGAAGATGAAAAAGGAAATACTTCATATGACGATTTTGAATTACTACAAAACGATGAAGTAATTGTAACGTATACGAAGCAAGATGTTACTTGTTATTCAGGAAATGATGGAGCGATTAATTTATCAGTTTCAGGAGGAACAGGCATATATACTTATGTTTGGAGTAACGGACAAAGAACAGAAGACGTATCTTCATTAACATCTGGAGATTATAATGTAACAGTATCCGATGAAAATGGTTGTAGTAAAAAAGTGTTAATTACAATAGCACAACCAAGTGAATATAAAATTTCATTAAATTTATTTAAAAGACCTACAGGAAAAGGATTATCTAATGGAAAAATTGAAGTTGAAGTTATTGGAGGGGATCAACCAGATATATTTGAATGGAAAGATGAAAACGGAATCGTAATAGGGAATACAAAAAGTATTACTGACATTCCTGCCGGAAAATACACCTTCTTTGTTACAGATAAAAAAGGATGTAAATTACAAGAAACCTATAATTTAGGTGAACCAGAAGAATTACTAATAACATTAAATCAAAACAACATAATATTATGTAATGGTGGTTCAGAAGCTAGTGTTAAAGCAACGGTAACAGGAGGAGTTATACCTTATCAGTATACTTGGTATGATAGTGAAAATACGCTTATATCCAATGAAGTAATTTTAACTAACGTAAAAAAAGGAAGTTATTATTTGGTGATAAAAGATAGTGAGAATAATCAAAAACAAAGTGTTGCTATACTAATATCTCAACCAGAACTTTTAAAAACTGAATTAGAAAGCACCCCAGGTAATTGTGGTACAGCTAATGATTGGACAATTACTGCAAATACAACAGGAGGTACATTACCATATAAGTATTTTTGGAGTACAGGTGCTACAACTCAAAATATTACAAACATGTCTTTAGGTAGCTATTTTGTAATGATTACAGATGCCAATGGATGTCAAACAACACAAAACATTGTATTAGAAAACACAAGTCCATTAACAATAAATGTAAATGTAACAGATGTAAATTGCTACAATACATGTACAGGAACTATTAATTTAGATATAGCAGGTGGGTTAGCACCATATACAGTAGCTTGGAATACGGGAGATACTGGTAAATCTATTGTAAATGCTTGTAAAGGCGAATATATAGCCACAATAACAGATAAAAAAGGTTGTACAATAGTAAAAACAATAACCATAAAAAACACTGACGAAGTTGTTTTTAGCCTTGTACCAAACAAGGTTACTTTATGTTACGGAGAAACTATAGAATATGATGTTACTATGAATGATGTTTCTAAGTATTCTTGGACATCAGATAATGGTTTTACAAGCAACGAAAGTATCGTAACATTATCAGAAGGAGGAAAATATACATTAACGGTAACTACAACAAAAGGATGTATAATAGTTAAAGAATTAGAGATTTTAAAATCAGATGTGAAAATTGATGCACAATTAATATTAACATCACAAGCCTTTGTAGGCGAAGACATTGCTATAATAAATGTATCGAATCCAATAAGCTCAAATATAGCATGGAGTATTCCTTCGAACGTAACAATAGTACAACAAACAGATGAAGGTTTAGTATTGCGTTTTCCAGCCCCAGGAAATTATAATATTGCTTTAGTTGCAACTGAAGGAAACTGTATAAAAAGAGCAATAAAAACAGTAACGGTTTTAAAATCTAGAAATTTAGATGCTATAGGAGATACTAAAAATCCATTTATTAAAGAATTTAAAGTGTATGCAAACCCAAATAAAGGAAACTTTAAAGTAGATATCGTTTTAGAAAAAGAATCTGAAGTTTCATTACGTCTTTTTAGTTTAAGTGCAAATTCAGTGGTCGCTGATAAGCGTTTAAAAGGATTAAAAGAATATACAGCAAATTACGAAATGAACTTGTCGGTAGGTATTTATGTATTACTATTAGAAACACCAAAAGGAAAAAGAATTAGAAAAGTAATAATTGAATAATGAAGAAGATAATATTTTTTATAGTTATACTTTTAAGTAGCTATGCCTGTGTAAATGAAGTAGCCTTACCGGTTATTGCAACATTTAGTACAGAAATTGTAGTAAATGATAAAACTGTACCTGTTAAAGTGAAAATAATAAACAGTACAGAAGGTGCAGATACGTATAGTTGGACATTTAACGGAGCAAGCCCTGCAACATCAAGCAATAGAAATCCAGGAACTATTACTTACGATAAAGAAGGAACTTATATCGTAAAACTAGAAGCATCAAATAGAGATGGAAGCATCGATGTTAAAGAAAAAACAATAAAAGTAAATTCGGCTATAAATATTGGTTTTGAAACTCAAGTTGTAGAAAATAACTTTTCACCTGTAAAAATTAAAATAACCAATACAACAGTTGGAGCAACAACCTATGATTGGTTTTTTGAAGGAGGCGTACCAAGTACATCTACAAAACAACATCCAGAAGACATTGCTTTTACTACACCAGGTACGCACAATATTCGTTTAAAAGTAAGTAACGGAGACGAAGAGTACACGCTAGAAAAAACAATAGAAGTTGCACCACTACTATCAGCAAATTTCGAATATGCTGTTGCTTTTGAAGACGACGATTATCAAGTACCTGTAAAAGTTACGTTAGAAAACAAAAGTATAAGCGCAACAAATTACCAATGGACTTTTGAAGGGGCTAATATTACAACTAGTAGTACCGAAAACCCTGAAATTATATTCAATACACCAGGAACTTATACCATGCAATTAAAAGCATTGAATAGTAAGAGCGAAAAAACTATTTCTAAAACAATTACTGTATATGAAAATACTAATTTAAGAACATTTACAAATATTAAGTTAGGTATAAATACAGCACACAAAAACAATCATATAGGCGCATATTTTTCAACTCAAACAAGAAAAGTATACACCCAAAGCAAAGTAAATAATACAATAGGCTCAAAAATTGATATTGCTTTTTTTGGATTAAATGAAACCTTTAATTTTAATAAATTTATAAGCCCCAATAAGGTACAAGAATTAGCGTTTTCGGCAATACCAAATGCTACAATAACAAAGCTTATAAATAAACAAGAATCATGTGGTTGTTCATCATCAGTATCAGTAACTAATTTTAATGCAATGACGAATGATGCATTTCTAACAAGTTTAAATGTTGATGAAACAGTTGGAGGATTAACTGAATTTGACAATGTAGAAAAACCAAGGATTGTAATTTTTGAAACTGCCGATAAACGAAAAGGAGTTATAAAAATAAACGAATTTGTTAAAGACGGAGCAAACTCATATATCGTAATTGATATAAAAGTTCAAAAAGAAGCTAATTAAGAAGAAAAAGTTTATGAAAACTAGCCCAAACTATAAAAACATACAACAAAGGTTGCTTTTAATTGTAAGTATTTTTTTAAATACGTTATTATTTGCCCAAACTTACCCTGTACAAATAAACCCGCAATTAATACCACCGTATAGTTTAAAAATATCAGATTACGCTACCACCACTAGCGAAAAACTATACCTTAATATCCTATTAACCGATATAAATGAAGTAGGGCGAAGAGTTCGACTTAAAATGTATATAGAAGGGCAAGGATTTGCTATTAGTACCCAAGAAGTAATTATGGGTGAAACCCCTATTTTTTTAAACGGAGGTATTAACACACGCTTATCTAATGTAGATTTACAAGCCTATTTTCAACTAAATAATTTAATAGGAATAACACCACAACAATTTAATAACCCATTACCAAATGGTGGTTATGATTTTTGTTTTGAGGTATATGATTATTTTACCAACCGTAAACTATCAGGTAAAAGCTGTACTACCGCTTATTTATTACAAAACGATCCGCCAATATTAAATTTACCTTTTAAAAATAATATTGTAACCGCAACCAATCCGCAAAATATATTATTTACTTGGACCCCAAGACATACCAATGCTAATAACGTACAATACGAGTACACATTAAAAGAATTATGGGATGTACAAAACCCACAAGCATCCTTTTTAGCATCTATTCCTTTTTACCAAACTACAACTTATAGCACTACTTTATTAGTGGGACCAGAAGCACCACAATTAATGTCTGGTAAAATATATGGTTGGCAAGTACGTGCATTTGTAAGCGATGGAATAAACGAAACATCGGTATTTAAAAACGATGGTAAAAGTGAAATTTTTTGGTTTAAATATTTAAAAGACTGTAGCGCACCTAGTTTTGTAATATCACAAGCGTTAACAGCCGAATCGGTACAAATTAACTGGCAAGCCTCAGCGCATATTCGTTACCGCATACAATACCGAAAAAAAGGATTTGGAGACGATGATTGGTTTGATGTAAACACCTATACCAATGAAGGGAAAATATTTAATTTAGAAGCAAATACTGTTTATGAATTTAGAGTAGGAGGTGAGTGCACCCAATTATCGGGATTTGCATATTCAAACATTCAAGAATTTACCACACCAACAACCGATGAAGCTGCCTATTATAACTGTGGACTTACACCAGAAATAAACATAACCAATAACGATCCCTTACCAAAATTAGGCATTAATGAAACCTTTACTGCAGGTGATTTTCCTGTAATAACAAGAAAAGTAACAGGTAGTAATGGTACATTTAGTGGTTGGGGATATATTACACTTCCTTTCTTAGAAAACATAAAAGAAATAATTGATGCTGTAAATATACTAACAGACGACGGTACAGAAGAAAAAAAAGGAAATATAAACATTGGTAAATATACCCGTATAAAAGTAACATTTAGTGGAATAAGCATAAATACAAGTTATGAATTAACAAAAGGACTTGTAAAAACAGACTATGACCCTGAATGGGGAGGTATACTAGATCTTGATGCTGTTATTGATGATGTTTTTGGTGATGATGGTGAAACTAACAGTTTTGATGCTTCAAATATTGATATTAAAACGGTTACTGTTAATGCAGACGGAGCTATTGTTATTACTGCAGAGAATGGAGAAACTCAAACAATAACTAGTGATAAGCCAGTTACAATTACTGATAAAAATGGAGATCAGTGGACTGTTAAGGAAGACGGTACAGTAACCAAAGGAAAAGTAGCTGAAGGAGGAGTACCTACAAAAAATAATACAGAAGGTATTTCAAGTGCTGGAAATGTAACAGAAATTAGCTCGAAAGATGTACGTGTAAAATTTATACCGTCGGGGTATTATAGTAATGATACTCATAATGAAAGTATAACCTCTAGTAAATATAAAAAACAGTATGAATTTATAAAAACACACGACGATAAAGAATATTCAGTTTTATATAAATTAGTAAGTGATGTAAGTAGTAATAAAACAGATGTAGTAAAAGCGGAAGTATCTTTTGCAAATGGTAAAACAAAAAAAGATATAGTTTTTAAAACAAAACAAGGAATTAAGATTGATAGTTCTTGGTCTGGTAACGTAGTTACTTTAAAATTAAAAAGAGAATTTGAATTTGCGAAAGATGAAATTATAGCTACTGTAAAACCAAAGGATTCTACTAAAAAACATACGGTTGCAGGTAAATTAAATATTTGGCATGCACAACAGCAAAGTATTAACTTAACGTTGGTATCTGTTAATAAAGCAAATACTGATGGGGTTAAAAAACGTATTAATGAAATTTATAATAAAGCTGGGGTAAATTTTAATATAACGACAGACGAATTAAAGTTAGGTTTAAAAAACTTAGATGTCGGAGATAGCGATATGATATCAAATTATACCCAAGGTCAAAAGAATATTATTAGTGCCTATAAAAATAAAGCCAAAAAAGAGCAGTATTATATATTCTTCTTGGATAAAGACGTAGAACTATCTAAAAAAAATGTGGAAGGTTTTATGCCATTAAAACGTCAGTTTGGTTTTGTATTTACTCAAAAAGATCCAGGGCGGGTAGCAGCACACGAAATTGGTCATGGTATTTTTGGTTTAAAGCATCCTTGGGATCAGTACAATACCAAAAAAGGAGAAAGTACCTATTTAATGGATAGCGGTACTAACGGTACCGATTTTACCCATATGGATTGGCAAAAACTCCACGCACCAGGTATTCAATTGTATATTTTTCAAGGTGATGAGGCTGGGGAGCTTAGTGGAAGAACTTTTTTAACGGCTGAATGGAAACCTTTTACTTTTAAAAATGAATCAAGTTTAGTTTCTCCATCAGGTTTGGAAAACATACCTAATGGAGCGATAAGAGGAATTAAGTATAAGAATGTTGTCTACAAATCAAAAGGTAATTCTTTTACTAGTGATTCAGGAAAAAAATTGGATGGTATTAGTTATAAAAATTTGTTAAAAGATGATTATGTTTATTTATTTAAGTATATAAAACCTTGTGATAACGAATTGTATAAAACTAAATGGAGTAATGCGATTGGTTTAAAAGGAGAAAAAAATATTGATTACACTTCTGATATCTTTGAAGCTAAGGTAGCTGTTAAATGTAAAGTGCCAGAAAAAAATAATGAATGTGATAAATTTACTGTATTAAAAGATGAGAATAAAGAGCACCAATCACGACTTAATTTTTATCAAAAGAAAATAGATGAAGCTCTAGAAAAAGCTTTATCTGGAATAAATAGTAGTAAAGGAACTGAAGAAAGAAATAAGGGAAATTTTAATCACATACAATTTGCAAATGTAAAAAATAGCTCAATTTTACAAGAATCTAAAAACTTTGATATTTTAGAGGATAAACTTCATTTACTAACGCATTATACTAAAGATACATACATGATTGTTACGCTATTAACAATAGATAACAATACAAGTATATCAAATGCTAAATTGAGTGAAATGGCTCAAATAAGTTTAAAGCATAAAGAAAGTTTAGTAAATGGTAAAAAAGTAATTAATGTAATAGTTTCTTCTGCTGATTATGAATCTATTTTTGGGGTAGGTTTATTTAATAAAGATGCTTGTTATAGTATTGGTTATCATCAAAATGACTCAAGTTTGATACAACCATCACAGATAAAGACTGGGAATACGCCATTTATGGATATTATAAGTTTTTATACAAATATAGAGAAGCCTTTAAATTTATATGCTACAGTAGTAAAGTCAAGTGGATCTTTTAGTTCTTTAGAAAAAAGATCACGTACGAATGTAAGAGGTTTTCCTTTAATAAATTCGTTAGCTACTTTAAAATCTCCTCATTTGAGAGATATTAAAATATTAAGAAAAGAAAGACCAGAAAAATTAGAAGAAGATGCTTCTATAACAGAAAGACTTAAGTATGAAAATGACTTTGTAAAGTGGAAGAAAAAATATGATGATTTATTAGAAAAAGCTGAAAGAGAAGATACTGAAGCTATAAAAGCAAATAATAAAGATTATTTTGCTCAAGTTACCGGAGCTATTGAGTTAAGAGAAGTATATATAACTAATAGTAGTTTTAAAAGTGGACTTCAAATGAGGTATGGAGCATTTCATTTTCATAAGGAAGAAACGTTTGATTTTGTTGTTAAGATAGCATATACATTTGGAGAATATGATAATTTAGATAGTAAAAAACATTTTTACGAAGGAGAAATAAATAGGAATGAAGTAATCTATGGTATGATAGATGCTGGTTCTCTTATTTTCGCTCCAATTGGAGGAGATACTCTATTTGATGTTGCAGGGTTATTATTTGCAGCTTATAATCAGGATGCAGGTCGTATGGGGGAGTATTCTGTAGGATTAGTATTGGTTGGGTATGCTCAATATGGTAAGGTGGCATATAAAAATTTTAAATTAATTAAGTCAAACATAAAAGGGTCTAATAAAATAAAGTATTCTTTAAAGAAAATTAATGATGCATTAGGTGAAGGTGAAAAATTTGTTACCAATGTAATTGGTCGAAATATTTTTGATACTCGAAATAGTATGAGAGCAGATAATTTTGTGTTTGGAGCTATTAAAGGTCTTGGAGATATTATAGCTAGTAATCATATGATTGTACTCGGTGGAGATTTAGCAAAAACTAAAGCTAGACTTGCTGCAATTGAAACTAAAACAAAAGATGGTTTTATTGATATTGTAATTCATGGAGCAGACAATAAATTAATTATTGATGGAAAGGAAATTAGTGATTATACAGAAATAACAAAATACCTTGATAAAGTACATCCAAGTAATAAAAAAGTTAGGTTACTTTCATGTACAAACCTTGAAGGAGCAAGAGATTTTACCAAAGCTTTAGGAGATGATTATATAGTACACGCTACAGATGGTTATGTTCGTGTACATAATGATGGTTTAATAACAACTGTTCCAAGAGAAATAGGAGGAGATACAAAGTGGTATCAATTAACTGAAGGGAAGGATGAAGTTCTAACAATTAATGGGCCGAGAGGACCTGATGGTGTTTCTGATGCTAAATATTTAGATGATTTTATAGAACTTTCAGCAAGGTCTGCAGATGAAATTAATTGGGCAAAACTACAGGAACTTAATCCTAAATTAGCTAGTAAAGTTGAAAGTGAATTTTCTGATAGTAATGATAGGGCAAAATTTGTAGAAGATTTATTACATAGAACAACCATAAAAAAACCTAAAACACTACAAAAAGAATTACTTTTTAAGAATTTAGATAATATTACAGAGGCACATATGGATGCCTGGATAATATTACGAAAGGCTAACCCAGATATAGTTAAAAACTTCTCTAATTTAGAAGGTTTTTCTAATATATTAAATCGTTTTAATAAGTTAGAAACTGAAAAGCAAAAAGAATTTTTAAAAGTATTAGGTGTAACTGATGCAAATAAAATACAAAGTGTTGCTCAGAAAGAATTATTGGGAAGCAGTATTAGTAAACTAAAAGAAGAGCATATAGATGCTTGGTTAAAGTTGAGAGAGTATCCTGAAGTAAATGCACAATATAAGTTTGATGATATAGCTTCGTTATCTAGAAAAGAGGCTTCGCTTGAAAGTATAGTTCTTAAATATGGAGAAAGAGGTGGAAGCTTAGAAAGTTTTTTATTAAAATTTAATTATAAGAATGCGGCTTATGCAGCAAAATGGGCTGGTAAAGTGAGTGCTTATAATTTAAATGCTCTTAAAAAATTAACTGGAACTCAATATGAATTTATGAAAAAAGCATATACTTTTGAGGTTATCGTAGATGGTGAAAAAATAATTTATTCAGTTAAAGGTAACGATTGGAAAGCTTTCTTTAAAGAATTAGAAGACTCTGGTCATTTTAATGGTTTTCAATCCCATCACGTATTTGTAGTAGAAACATTAAAAGCATCGGAAGGTTATAGAAAATGGTATGATAAAATAGGGCATACTGTTATGGATATAAATGGAAAACACCACGATGGGTTATTAAATCTTATTATGTTAGAAGGCTATACCAAACCTACAGGAATTATAGCTGCAAGAGGTGTACATGCAAATCATAAAAAATATAATAGAGCTTTAATAGAATTTTTTAATAAAAGATGGAAAAAGCATTTAGAAGATGTAGGAGGAGATATAGGTGATGCCATAGATTTATTTGACGATGAAGTTTTAAAAGTTCAAGAAGGTATGCAAAAATTATTACTAGAAAAATCTGTTATCGGTTATAAAGATGCATCAGGAAAATGGATACGAACAAAAGTAGATGACTTGATAACAGTAGAAAAATTAGAATTAATGTTATAAAAATATAAATATGAAGTTTTTTGAATTTTCACCAAATACTTTTCAATGGAATATAAACATTAATCAAGAAGATTATGGAAAGGTTATAGCTCCTATGAACGATAATGAATGGGTAGCTAAAGAAAGTTTACCAATAAAAATGAGATTGATAGATGCTTATGAAGACATTGATTTATGGCAGGGGGAAACCCCTTTTGTAGATGCATTAGGTTGGTATACTAATATTACAACAGCAGATATTGAACCTAATAAGGGAGTTAATCTAGTAATTAGTAAAAAAGTTAAAGAAATTTTAGAAAAGTACAGCTTACCAGAACATCGTTTTTATCCTACAGCTATTTATTGTAAAGAACTTAAAGAAACAAACGGAGATTATTATTTATTTCATATTGTAGTTGAAAATGCTAGAATAGGTGATGATATTATAGATTATTCTAAATGTACTTTTGTGGAAATAACTCAAAATTCAGAAAGAAAAAATATACCTATAAAGATTCATTCTGAGGGTTCTATATTATCAAAAACATATTTATTAGATATAAAACGTGGAGATATAGAACTTTTAGGATCATATAAAAAGAAACGAGGGAATAAAGAAATAACAAGGTTAAATAAATTAGAATTTAAAAACAAAGTATACAAATACGATTATGATGTACTGTGGGGGTTATCAGGAGTATTATATATAAGTGAAGAAATAAAAAAAGAACTAGAAGCTGTTGGCATTACTAATGGGCATTTTTATGAAATGTCAGAAAATATGATACGCCCATTTGAATATGAACAGATGAAAAACAGTTAAACGCTTTACAAAACCTGATAGCGCGGATTTGCAATCCGTGCCCCGCTAGCGCGAGTATCCTGCTCGTGACGGCATGAGTAAGAAAAGTAAAAGGAGTAATAAACAATGAGTAGAAAGTATAAATTTCATAACGAATCAGCAGCATACTTTATAAGTTTTGCAACGGTTTATTGGTTAGATATTTTTACTAGGCAGGCTTATTTTTCTGTATTAGAGGAAAGTATAGATTACCCGATAGCGCGGATTTGCAATCCGTGCCGATAAAGAGTAAGCAATACGTATTAATTTAAAATAAAAACAACAGGTAATTTAGAATAGTAATGCTATAATAATAAATGTCAAGAAAATATAAAGCAACAGATATCACACAAGCTTATTTCATGTGGATTGGATAGATATTTTTACACGTTTAAACAAAAGTATGTGATAATAGATGCTTTAAAATATTGTCAACAAAATAAAGGATTAGAAATTTATGCATATTGTTTAATGCACAGTCATTTACATTTATAGTGTAAAGCTGTAGGAGAGCTTACGTTATCAGAAATAATGCGCGATTTTAAAAAGTTTACGAGCAAAAAAATAATAAAAACAATAAAGGAAGAACCTGAAAGCAGGCGAGAATGGTTATTAGCTTATTTTAGTAAGAGTTGTGAGCATTTAAAAAGAAAACAACAATATAAAGTTTGGCAAGATGGGTATCATGCTGAAACAGTTTATAGTAATAGTTTATAAAAGAGAAGTTAAATTACATACATCAAAATCCTGTAAAAGAGAAGATAGTAAGTAATGCTGAGGGTTATTATTTTAGTTCAGCTCGAAATTATGCTGATTTAGATAATGATTTAGAAGTATATATGATTTTTATAGATTAATAAAATAGTATGCACGGATTGCAAATCCGCGCGATCGGGTAGAAATAAGAACTATCAATTTTGGCAATATGGTAATCATGCAGAAGAAGTTTATTCTAATAAATTTATGTGGTCTAAGTTAGATTATATTTATTTAAACCCAGTACGAGCAGGAATTGTAGAAAAAGCATCACACTATATATATTCAAGTGCCAGTAATTATGTGAAAAATAAAGGTTTAGTGACTATAGAGATTGTAGATAATCCAGTTATTGATGTTTTAAAAAATACGTCAATAACAAAACAGAATCAGTATTAAAATATGAATTTAGCTAAGAAAATATATAAAGAATTAGGTGGCTCAAAGTCAGGAGACTTTGCGTAGCGGGGAGTAAAAGTAAGAGATTCTAAAAAATGTTATACTAGATAAATGAAATCAATGAAAAATAAAATAATGCGTGTAGTTATATATGAAGTTCTTTCACAAAAAAAAACTTTGAGAATGTTATTTTCATTAATAATCTATAGTTCTTGTTTGAATGCTCAAACTATTAAATATCATGTGTCCGCAACAAATTTTGGTAAATTTTCAAACGAAGGAGCTTGTCAAGCTCCATTTCCTATTCCAGGCCCAGGATCAGAGATAAGAATATCCGATTTTTCAAATAATATATTAGCAAATAATACAGGTAATTATGAATTTAATGTACCATTAAAAAAATATTTTGTTGCTCTTGGTTCATGTAGAAGAGATATTGATCCTTTTCTTGGAGTTGCTACTTTATTGACATATGAATTTAATGTTCCAAGCGGAATTGATTCATTTTATGAAGTGAAAAGGTATTCTGGTGGAAGTCTTTCAGGGGAACTTTTAGGAAGCCTTTTTTATGAAAAAGTAGATACTAATATTTTAAATGAAATTAATTGTAGAGGATTAAGTCTTAATGTCATACCAGATGTAAAACCATCTGATGTTTTAGAATGGCAATATTCATTTGAAGGAAACTTACAAACCATAGCAAGTTCACAAAGTAAGTTATCGGTGAATATTGATTTTAATAATTTTTCAGTTAATTTTTCTGAAAAGATAGGTAAAACTATTTTTTTTAGATATAAATTATTAGGAAATGTCTTTTCTCCCCTTAAAGCATATACTATTGTTGCATGTTCACCAGAATTAATAAAGCCAGTAATAACAAACCCAATAACCTGTGGTTATTCTAGAGATGGAGAATTTACCTTAAATTTTAAAAGAGATTTAAATGATAATGAAACTTTGGTTATTACATTATACGACTCAGATGATGAAAGTGTATTATTTAACCAAGAATTTATAGATACTTTAATAAATAATGGAGATGGTACTTTTGGCTATACTTGGCAAGCATTATTAGATGCAGGTAATTATAAGGTAAAGTTTCAAACGCATAACGATAATAATGGAATAGATACTGATGATGCCTCTTGGGACAGTCTAGAATTTTCTGATTCATTTACTATTAGTAAACCAGATAAAGTTTCATTTTCAATAACTAATATCTCCGACAAAACCTGTTTTAATACAAACGATGGTTATATAGATGTAAATGCTACAGGGGAATCGGATAGAACTTTTTTATATCAATTAACAAAAGAACAGGTTGTACAATTTTATAACGGTACAAATTGGGTTGATTACTCGGGTACTAAGGCAAATGATGAAACATGGTTTCCATTTATAAGTAAAAACAATACAAAAATAGGTAATTTAGCCAAAGGAAATTATAGGGTAAAAGTAAAAGATTCAAAAGGTTGTTTTGCTAGGTAAAAAAAAAGAAAGAAATGTACATTTTTAATGATTAAAATGAAGAAGAAAAAGCTACTTAAATTAGTAGTGTTTATAATAATTTGTACACAGAGTGTTGTTAGTCAGCAATTAGATTTTGCGACTATATCATGCCGAAACAGTTTATAATAATCGTTTTATAAAAGAGAAGTTAAACTACATATATCTAAATCTCGTAAAAGAGAAGATAGTAAGCAAAGCAATCAATTATTATTTTTAGTTAAGCTCTTAATCATAATGATTTAGAAGTATGTATGATTTTTATAGATTAATAAAAAGTGCGCATGGATTGCAAATCCGCGCCATCGGGAATACATCAAAACCCTGTAAAAGAGAAGATAGTAAGTAATTCTGAGGATTATTATTTTAGTTCAGCTCGCAATTATAATGATTTAGAAGTATGTATGGTTTTTATAGATTAATAAAATAGTATGCATGGATTGCAAATCCGCGCCATCGAGTATTTAGTTAAGGAAATCTATAATGAGTTATTTGACTCAAATTTGAAAGACTTTGCGTAGCAAAATAGCGAAAAAGGAATAAGAAGTTTAAGTGAATTAAATAAGAAAGTTAAAAGAGGTTAAGTTTAAGTAAATGAAAAAAATATTATTACTAATACTATTATTTTATAGTTTTTTAGGTTTTGGACAAGAATATGGTGTGTGGTTTAGCACTTTAATAAATAATTCTAGATATGAATCATTTAATATCAGAAATGTTAATGAGTTTACCATAAAATATTTAAGGCAAGGTAGAGGTGAAGAAGCAATTATTGGAGGAAGGGTTAGAAGAGGTGAAAGTTATAATGTATCAGAAGTAGTTAAAGTTGAGAGTGAGCGTATGCCTGTACAAATAAAAATATTCAGATATGAATATAATTCAAGTACAGAGATATGTCGTTATGATTCTGGTAGTAACGGTAGTATTCCAGAACTTAAAAAGTACCAGTATTATGGGGCGTACCAAAAAAGTAGATATCTTTGTGACGGTATTGAAATAATAAGGTCACGTTCGAAGGAAAAAAAAAGCACTTGTTTTGGAATAATGTTACCTTATTATACGCAACCAGATGATAATTTAAGAAGTAGAAAAGATTTACTTTTTAAAACTCAAGAGAATATTTTTTTGGATGCTATTGTACAAGTACCTGAAATAGTATGGGAATATAACTATGATAATAAAGGTTTTAAACATTTTCCTGAAAGTATAAAACATAATTTCCCTATGAAATCTACTGTGGGAGAAATCTTAATTAAGGAAAATATTCAGGTAGGAAAACCTCTGAAAATAAAAGTAAGAACGGACAAATCAAATCTGTTTAGTAAAGTAGTGTCTATAGGGGGTAAAGAAATTATACGTTTTTTTCCAGAGCTATCTTTAGGCATCATGAGTTTTAATATACTTGCAGCTTCTCCAGAACTAAGTAGTATAAAACCAGTTAAAACAACATGCAATTATTCAATAAATGGAGGTTTTACATTAAATTTAAAAAGAGATTTATATACTAGTGAAAAAGAAACCTTAGTAATGACTCTATATTATGATAATAATGTATTGATTAACCAAGAGTTTACTAGTAGTAAATTAACTGATAATAAAGATGGTACATTTGGGTATACATGGAAAAAACTATTAGATGCAGGTAATTATAAGGTTAAATTTCAGACACACAAAAAAAAAGAAGGTATTGATAAAGATGATCCATCTTGGTCTAGTTTAATTCCAGCAGATTTTGTGATTACTAAAGCAAACAAAGTGAAATTTTCAATAACCAATACTTCAGATGAAACATGCTTTGAGAAAAATAATGGATATATAAATATTAAAGCAGAAGGGGAAGGAGAAAGAACTTTTTTATATCAATTAACAAAAGAACAGGTTGTACAGTTTTATAACGGTACAAGTTGGGTTGATTATTCAGGTACTAAAGTAGATGAGAAAACATGGTTTCCATTTATAAGTAAAAACAATACAAAAATTGGTAATTTAGCCAAAGGAAATTACAGGGTAAAAGTAAAAGATTCAAAAAGTTGTTTTGCTAGATAAAGTTAAAGAAAAAGAAAGAAAAAGTACATTTTTAATGATTAAAATTAAGAGGGAAAAGCTACTTAAATTAGTAGTGTTTATAATAATTTTTACGCAGAGTGTTGTTAGTCAGCAATTAGATTTTGCTACTATAGGTAGAGGTAAACCTTTTAAAGTAAGCGGTAATATAGCCGCAAATTCGGTTTTTTATTCATCAAATCAGAATGTAGCAAGAGCACCTTTTACTTATTTTTTACAAGGAAGTTTAAATTTTAACGTGTATGAGTTTTCGATACCCGTTAGTTATAGTTTTTCTAATCAAGGAGACGATTTAGATTATCAACTGCCATTCAGTTTTAATCGTTTAAGTTTACACCCTAAATATAAATGGGTGCAAGCGCATGTAGGTGATGTAAGTATGACTTTTTCTCCATATACACTAGCAGGACATCAATTTACAGGTGGAGGAGTAGATTTAACACCAAAAGGAGCTCTTACTTTTTCAGCAATGTATGGTCGTTTATTAAAAGCAACAGAAGATAGTGATGATGCTAGAACGCAACCTGCTTTTAAACGTATGGGATACGGAGCCAAAGTAGGTTTTAAAAAGGAAAAATATACTATAGAATTTATAGGTTTTTATGCAAAAGATAAAATAAACTCACTTAGCGTAATTCCTGAAGAAAAAAAAGTATTGCCCAAAGAAAACTTGGTATTAAGTATGTCTGGTTCGGTACTTATTATGGAAGGATTAAGGTTTAAAGGAGAATATGCCTCAACAGCTATTACAAAAGATTTAAGAGCACAAAAGGTAAATAACAGTAGCGGAATTGCAGGGATTATTTTTGATAATAGAGCATCAACAGAACATTATAAAGCATTTAAAACAGCAATTGAATACAGTTTTGATAAATTTAGATTTGGTGTTGGTTATGAACGAATAGACCCAGGATATCAAACATTAGGAGCTTATTTTTTCAATAATGATTTTGAAAACATTACACTAAACGGAAATACGTCAGTATTTAATAATAAAGTAAATATATCTTTTAATATAGGATATCAAAGAGATGATTTAGCAAACCAAAAAGAAACAAATACGAACAGAACAGTAGGTAGTATAAATGCAAGCTATGCGTTAAATAAAAAAATAAATATAACAGGAAGTTACTCTAATTTTTCAACATTTACGAATAATAAATTAGACCAGTTTGATGTAATAAACGATGATAATTTATTAGACAATGAGCAAGAGCGTTTTAATTATAAACAATTATCGCAAAATGCCAATGTTAGTCTTAGCTATATACTTGAAAACAGTAAAAACAGGCGACAGAATTTAAATACTAATTATTCATTGGCAGTAGTTGCAAATGCAGAAAATGGTATTGTACGATTGGGGAACGGATCTACATTTCATAATTTTAATACCTCTTATACATTAGGATTACCTCAAAAGAAGATGAATATTACTTCGGCTTTAAATACGACGTATAATACAATAGGAAAGGAAAATGCGTATACATGGGGCCCAACGTTAGCAATCAATAAAAAGTTTCTAAAAGATAAATTAAACGCTACTTTTAGTAGTTCATACAATCAGAACAATAGTAAAATAAACAAAACGAGTGCGGCGAACTTGCGCGCAAATGCAAATTATATTTATAAAGAAAAACATAACTTTAATATAAATGCAATACAGTTGTTTAGAATGAATGCGCTTAAAAATACGCAAGATTTAACAGTAACGTTAGGTTATAATTATGCATTTGATTTATCAGCAAAAAATAAAATTCGTAAAACTAAAAACAGTCAATTTAGTTTTAGATATAGAGCCTATGAGTTTAAAGGAGGATTAAGTGAAATTACATCTGAAATTATAGCTATAGCCAAACAGAAAAAATTCGAAGAAATTAAAGAGATTAAAACGATTAAAGAAAATTTAGAAAAAGCAAAACAAGAAATGCTTGATGCTGAATTAAAGTCTAAAACTAAATACAAAAGTAAAGCAATAGCGTATTTAGATGTAATTCATAAAAACCAAGAGTTTTTAGATACATATTATAGTTTAGTATTTAAAGGATTAAAAAAATTATATAGAGATGCTTCAAAAATAGAACATATTATAAAACAAAAATATACTAAGGCGCTTACTGTTTATAATAATTCAACAAAAAAAGAAGATGTAAGAATGAAAAGATTTTTACAAAAAAGAAAGGAAGCTTATTTCGCAAACAAGTTTACATTAGAGAAATTAAAAGGTATAGAAGCTGTAAACATAAAAGAAGCCAATGGAATTATATATAATTTTAAGCAAAAACATTTAGGAGCAATTTTTAAAATGTTAGAAGAAGGGAAAACAAATATTGAAGTAGCCATTTATATTGAAATTATATTTGCCAAAACATATCATAAAGAAAGTTTGCAGAAGTAGTTTTTATAACTATAATTAAAAACTATTTCTAACTAGTTATTTTATTAGAAGAACTAAATTATTAAGAGTTTAATATTTAGTTATTATTTGTAAGTAGAACTTTGTTGCATAAAAAAACTTCCCAATTTAGAGTGCTCCCAAAAGTTTAGACAAATTTATAATTAATTTTGATAATGATGAGTTAGATATTTTATCGGACTCATTTTGTTTAAATTAGATTTTATTCTTTCGTTATTATAATTATATACTCACTAATTTCTTTTTTTAATTGTTCAATTGACTTGTATTTTTTCAGATAGAATAATTCTGATTTTAGTATTCCAAAGAAATTTTCAATAATTGCATTATCTAAACAATTTCCTTTTCTTGACATACTTTGTTTAATTCCTTTTTCTTTTAATAAATATTGATATTGTTTCATTTGATATTGCCAACCTTGATTAGTGTGTAATATTAAGTTCGTATTATCTGGTATTTTTTTAAAAGCTTTTTTCAACATCATAACTACTTGCATAAACACTGGTCTTTCAATTAGTTCATAGCTTATTATTTCTTGATTAAATAAATCAATTATAAGTGATAAATAGCGTTTCTTACCTAACACATTAAATTCGGTTATATCTGTTGCTCATTTTTACTAGGAGCATCTGCTTTAAATTTCCGTTCTAATATATTAGGTGCTATTTTTCCAAAATTGCCTTTATAGGATTTATATTTTTTTACTCTTATAAGGTTTTTTAACCCTAATGATTTCATCAACCTTAAAACAGTTTTATGAATAATAATAATCCCATTATTGTTCAACTGATCAGTAATGCATCTATACTCATAACGCCCTTTGTGTTTGTGATAAATAGTTATTATTAACTCTTTTATTACTTTGTACTTATCAGTTGACTTGTTTTGTTTCTGATGATAATAAAAACTACATCTAGCTATATTTGTGTGTGTTAAAAGTAATTCTAAATAATACTTATGCCTTAATTCCATAATAACTTTTACTTTCTTGCTTTTTTTTCTGCTTGAATTAAGGCATGAAACTTTTTTAGTAAATCGTTCTCACATCGTAAAGATTCTATCTTTTGCAACAACTCTTCTTCCCTTGTTAAAGGTTTAGTTGATTTGTGTTTTTTTCGTTTAAAATTAGCCATAGATTTAGGTCTGCCTTTTTTAGCTTTAGGTTGTAACCCTTCAAAACCAAAGTTAGCAAAACTTCTTTTCCATTTAACAATCACACCAGGGTCTGGAATATTGAATTTAAAACAAGCATCTCTTAACGATAAAAATTCTTTATCGATTGACTGTAAAACTTCTAACTTGAAAGTTGCTGAATAGCTCCTGTTATTCCTAGGTAATAATCCTTTTTCTCCTTGGACTTTGTAAAAACCAACCCATTTACGAATGTTAGATTGATTTAGACCTTTTTGTTTAGAAACAGCTGCTGCTGAATAGTGTGATTCTAAAACTAATTTTACACATTCAAGTTTAAATGCATAATCATACTTGACTTTTCTGCCCATAAAAATACCCCCAAATAGTGTCTAACTTTTTGGGGGCAGTGTAATTTGGGGAGTTTTTTATTATAAAATATAGTAATTATTGTACAGTAATAGGAAAACTAACTTGTATATCAGTTTCTCCACCAGCATTAGTAATATCTCCTTCTTTTACACCAGTAGCGCTTTTAGAAGGCTCATGTCTTAAAGTTACAACATAACTACCAGTACCAGCATCACTTGTAGTTACAGTAAAATTAATACCTACAGGGTTTCCGTTAGCGTCATTATTACCAGCATAGGCAAATGTACTTGATACAATGTTTGCACTATAAAAAAATTGATGTTCATCAGCCTCTTCAGCAACTTCTGTAGTAATATTTTCAGCAGGAGTTTCTAATTCATTTAATAATGTAATAACTCCACTATAGGTTTTGTTTGCAACTAATATACCTCCTGTAATAACTGGAGCATTTGGCCCTTCACCATCAGCATCTTTACTTTGTATAGTTACTTTATCGCCACCTCCGTTAGGTGTTAACTCAATAGTCATTGTTGTAATAACCTCTTCTTCATGTACTGGTACAGGAGTGTCATCAGAACAAGAAGTAATTGTTAATGTAGAAATAAATAATATAGCTAATAATTTAATAAATTTCATAATATGTGTTTTTTAATAATTAATTTTTAATTGAATTTTAAAATTTCTCCCTAAATCATCTGCAAAATATCGTAATCTGTTTAAATAATTTCTATAATTTTTGTTTAGTAGATTGTCTATTGAAAAATTTAAATTAAAATTTGTTTTAGACATTTTAAAATCAAACCCTGTAGAAAAGTTAAATAAGTGATATGCTGATGGAGGAGTGCTAATGTCAACAACTTCAAAACTGTTTGAAAGCGGTAAATAAGCTTCAAAATTATTGTTTGGATAGCTGTTTTGTTTAGCATTGTATTCGCTTTCTAACGAAGCATAAAAATTTCTCCAGTTTTCTTTTTTGAAAATTAGAGACGTTACTGTTTTAAAAGGAGGTATGTCAATCAAGGGTCTATTACTTGATAAATCTTTACCTTTTAAAAGAGAACTTTTGTTTGTTAATGCAAAATTATCATTTATTTGAAACTTTATATTGGTATCAATACCTAATAACTGAGCGTTAACTTGTTTATAGGACCAAACAGGAAAAGCACCTCTATTTGTTGTTTCTTGACCAGTTGGTTCTATATAAATAAAGTTTTTAATGTGATTATAAAAGCCTTCAATTGTTAAATTAAGTCTAGCGTTAGCATACTTATATGAAGCAGAAAATCTATTAGAAACTTCTGTTTGCATGCGTAAATCACCTAATTCTATTCTAGCAGCCGAATGATGTAAACCATCACTAAACAATTCAGAAGGGTTAGGTGCTCTATTTGCTAAACCATAATTAACGATAAATAAATTGTTGCTATCAAAATTATAAGTTGCGCCTAAAGATGTAGAAATATTATGATACGTAAACTTAGGATTTGTTAAAATTTGAGATCCAGATACATTAGGATCTATAACGATGTCATTAAAATCATCTTGATAATTTAAAGAATTCCATCTACTTTGTAGATAAAACTTTTTTGCATCAATATGTTCTAAATCATATCTAATTCCAGCTGTTAAAATTACATCATCAAATTTAAAATTAGCAATAGCGTAAGTTCCAAAACTAAATTTTTCGTAATCTGGTATTAACCTTCTAACTTCAGTAACAGGATCAGGAAAATTATTTTGATATAATCCACTAATTCCAAACTTATAAACATGATTTGGATCTGAATCTAGATTAAAATCAGCTTTAAAGTTGTGGGTAGTTAAATCTAAATCAACCGCTTGTAAATTTTTTCTATCTCCAATTCGTCTATCAAATTCTAATCGATTATTTATCTGAAAATCATATTGTAATGATAGCTTACCAAACCCTTTAAATCGCTTGTAATAAGATGCTTTTAATAAATGATGTGTTACATCTTGTTTTGGGTTATTAATAGTATAGCTAAAATCATCAATAATCAATGGTTTAGGGCTTTTAATTGCGGCAACTAAATCGGCAATATTACCAAAATGCGATGCTCTTAAAATTCCCGTTTCATTAGTTAAGTAACTATAAAAAAGTTCAAAACCATTTTCAAATTGTTTTTTACCCACACTAAAGGTAAAGGCTTTTGAATTAACTCCTGTATTAGTTAAACTGTAATTTGCAGTCTCAAAATCACCAGCTCTTTTATAAGATGCTTGACCATTAATAAACCAACCACTTTTATAACTTTTATTTAAGTTTGTAGTTACAGAGAATAAACGACCATTAGTTTGCTGAGAAATGATACTTTTTCCATACAAAGTATCTTTGTCGATGCTACTTTTAATAGGATTGATAATAACAACTCCACCAATAGCATCTCCACCATATTGTAATGCGTTTGCACCTTTAATAACTGAAATAGTTTTAGCAGCGTTAACATCTACATTTGGTGCATGTTCAATTCCCCATTCTTGATCTTGAAGTCTCACATTATTAAAAGAAACGAGCACTCTACTACCATGTAAACCGTTAATTACAGGTTTAACAATACTGTTACCAGTATTGATAGATGAAACTCCTGAGATATTTTTTAAAGCATCACCTAAAGAAGCTCCACTAAACTTATCTAATGTTTTTGTTTTAATTAAAGTTTCTTGAGCCGTTTTAGTTTTTAAACCTATAGCTCCTTTAACATTAACTTCGTTTAGTTCTTCTTCATGGTGCTCTAAATCAATAACCTTGTAAACATCATTACTGATGTTTAATTCAAGAATTTGAGGTTCACAAGCAATGTGAGAAATTTCGACTATAATTTTACCTGAACACAGATTTGGTAACGAAAATTTTCCTTCAAAATTAGTAGTAGTGTATTTGTTTTGCTTTTTAATAAAAACAGTAGCACCAACTATTGGAGATTTATCATGAAAATCTTCTATTAAACCAGAAAATGTATTCTTACAGTTTTGACTAGCAACAATTGATGACAACAACAAGAGTACACAAGTAAAAACAATATTTTTTGATTTCATTTGAGTTTATAATTATATAATTAAATAATAAAAATTTAATTACAAACTAGGTGGACCTCGTGAATATTTTCGTGAAAAGAATGCCGAATTTAATTGTTGTGGTTTTACTACAGATTTATCTAAATACTTAACAGTAAGTATTAAATCGTAATTATTACCTAAATAGCAATTAAAAAGTTTTAATTGTAAATGTAAATCACCACAATCATTTTCTAATTCATGTAAGTGATGATCAGTTTTAGAAGTACAAGTAATGTGTTCGTGATCTTCAAAAAAATCATGAGAAGCTCTTACTATGGTTGGTGTTAACAACGTAAGTATAAATATAAGGGCTATATGTTTTTTGAAATCATACATGAATGAAGTTGCAAATGTATAAAAAATAAGACCTATTAATAATTATTAATAGGTCTTATTTAAAAAAGAAATATAAAAGGTTTGTTAATAAAAGGCATTTTTAGAATAACTACACACTTTTAAGTCAAGTCTTTTATACAGAGTATATAGTATCGTTACTAATATTAAATTGATATTAGCAACTATATTGTACGTATACTTTGCTCTCTTATTTGATTTTATATACAGTTCCTTTTTGCTTAAAGTTCGAATAACCAATCCTTGCAGTAAAACTAAAAGAACTATCAGTAACCTTTGTTATTTGAACAAATATAGGATCTTTATCTAAGTCTGTTTTCGGGCTTTTCATTCGCAATGAATAAGCGAAGTTATTTTTCCATTTAATAAACAGCGTATCTGTATGTTTTATTTCTTTCTCAGAAACTAAACTATCAGTAGAAATATTTACTTTTTTAGTATATGTTTCTATTTGTAAACTGTCTTTTCTTATGATTGTAGTTTTACCATATCCGTTTCCTGCAGGAATTTCAAAAGTACCGTATACAAAACGTTTAGGATCTCCTTTCTTCTTAGGAGTACATGAAAACATGATAGAAAGCACTAAAAAAGTAAGTAAATATCTCATTAAATTCCTGTATAGTTTGCTGGTGTTATTGCTTTTAATTCATTTTTAATTTCAGAAGAAACTTCTAAAGTATCAATAAAATTAGCAATAGATTTTTGGTTTATTTTTTCATTAGTACGCGTTAACCCTTTTAAAGCCTCGTAAGGATTAGGATAAGCTTCACGACGTAATATTGTTTGAATAGCTTCAGCTACTACAGCCCAGTTATTTTCTAAATCTTCAGCAAATTTAGCTTCATTTAATAATAACTTATTCAACCCTTTTAAAGTAGATGAAAAAGCAATTAAAGTATGACCAAAAGGAACACCTACATTACGTAAAACTGTACTATCTGTTAAATCACGTTGTAATCTTGAAATTGGTAATTTTGCTGATAAATGCTCAAAAATAGCATTTGCTAAACCTAAGTTACCTTCAGAGTTTTCAAAATCAATAGGATTTACTTTATGTGGCATCGCTGAAGAACCAACTTCACCTTCTTTAATTTTTTGCTTAAAATAATCATTAGAAACGTATGTCCAAACATCACGATCTAAATCAATTAAAATATTATTTACACGCTTTAAACCATCATATAAAGCAGCCATATGATCGTAGTGCTCTATTTGAGTAGTTGGAAAAGAGTGGTGTAAACCTAAAATATCTTCAACAAAATGAGTTCCAAAATTTTTCCAATCAATATCTTTATACGCAACTTTATGTGCATTAAAATTACCTGTTGCTCCTCCAAATTTAGCAGCATGAGGTGTGTGTTGTATGTGTATTGCTTGATTGTTAATACGTTCTACAAAAACAAAAAATTCTTTACCTAAACGAGTAGGAGAAGCAGGTTGTCCATGTGTACGTGCTAACATTGGTATATGATCCCATTCTTCAGCTAAATCAGCTAATTTAGAAACCAAAGTATCTAAAGCAGGATAATATACCTCGTCCATTGCATCTTTAATAGACAATGGAATAGCAGTATTGTTAATATCCTGAGACGTTAACCCGAAGTGGATAAACTCTTTGTATTGCTGTAAATTGAGCTTATCAAACTCTTCTTTAATAAAATATTCAACCGCTTTTACATCATGATTTGTAACGGCTTCAATATCTTTTATTTTTTGAGCATTTTCAGTAGAAAAGTCTTCATATATTTTACGTAAATCAGCATATAATTCTTTGTTAAAATCAGCTAATTGAGGTAAAGGAATTTCACATAAAGCAATAAAGTATTCAATTTCAACTTTAACTCTATATTTTATTAATGCTTCTTCAGAAAAATAGTTTGCTAAATTTGCTATTTTATTACGGTATCTACCATCAATAGGAGAGATGGCGTTTAATTCTGTTAAGTTCATATTTTGTTGTTGTGTTGTATTTGGCAAAAATAGAAAAACCTATGCTTTTATAAGTTATTAATAATAGGAAATTTTTAGGGCAAACTTTTCATTTTAAGAATTTAAGTATTCCTTTTTTTAAAGCCTGTTAAAATAAAGCAACAATTATTTTATATCATTTATGATTTAAGTCATAAATTAGTAGTGTGTAAAAAGATACTTTTGCAGTATATTAATATAAGTTTTTAGATGGGGAGAAAAGAAATTGAAAATAGAGATGATGTTTATTTATTAGTATCAACTTTTTACAATAAACTTAAGAAAGATGATTTCATAGGACCTATTTTTTTAAAAGCAATTCCTGAAGAAAAATGGGAAAGTCACTTACAGAAACTCACAGATTTTTGGGAAACGAACCTTTTTTTTGTTAGAAAATTCAAAGGAAATCCTATGAAAGCACATAAAGATTTAGATAGAAACTTTAATCATAGTATTTCTCAAGAGCATTTTGGAAGATGGTTACAACTATGGTTTGAAACTATAGAATCACTTTTTTATGGAGCCAAGGCAAATGACGCTAGAGAAAGAGCACGGAATATTGCATCTATCATGTTTTTTAAAATTTACGAAGCAAAACCAAAATTAACAAACGAATAAATACATTGATCAATCTATTTTTATTTGAAAGCTTTTTTTATCTTCACAAATTAAAATATTATTGGTGGAATCTATAACTCTTATTTATATTGTTTTAGCAGTTTTGTTAAGTGTAACTATTGCTTTTTTTCAATATTTCTATAAAATTAAAAACAATCCTAAAATAAACATATTGCTTTTTTGGTTAAAAGCTTTAAGTTTATTTTTACTTGCTTTATTATTTATAAACCCGAAAATAGAAATTATTGAAACAGAAAATAGTAAGCCTATTTTATCTGTTTTAGTAGATAATTCACTTTCTATAAAACATTTTAAAGAAGAAAAAAAGATACGAAGTATTATAGAAAAGGTAAAAAAGAATAAAAAAATTAAAGATAAGTTTGATGTTCAGTTCTTTTCTTTCGGTAAAGATGTTACTGTTTTAGATAGTTTATCATTTAAAGAAACACAAACTGATATTACAAAAGCTGTAGAGTCGATAAATGAGTTGCATAAAAAAAATAATAATGCTACGATTTTAATTAGTGATGGAAATCAAACAACCGGAGATGATTATGAATACTTAAACTCAAAAAATAGAATATTTCCAATTGTTGTAGGAGATACCACTATATATCAAGATATTCAAGTTTCACAGTTAAATGTTAATAAATATAGTTATATAAAAAATAAATTCCCCGTAGAAACTTTCTTGTATTATGAAGGAAAAGAAGCTGTAAATGCAGTTTATTCTATTATGAATAAAGGAAAAAAAGTTTTTTCTAAAAAGCTTCAATTTTCACCTGATAACCCTACACAAACAGTTACTACAAACTTAGTATCAAATAAAAAAGGAGTCCACTATTATACAACATCTATAAGTAAAATAAAAAATGAAAGGAATACGAAAAACAACTATCAAAGTTTTTCTGTAGAAGTAATAGATGAACAAACAAAAGTATTGGTTTTAAGTTCAATATTACATCCCGATTTAGGAGCTATAAAAAAAGCAATAGAAAGTAACAAGCAACGAACAGTTGATATTGCTTTAATAAAAGATAGAAGTATTAAATTTTCTGATTATCAGTTTTTTGTTTTATACCAACCAAACTTCTATTTTAAAAAAGTGTTTCAAAAAATAAATTCTAATTATTTAGTAATATCAGGAACTAAAACAGATTGGAATTTTTTAAATAAGCAACAAGTAGGATTAAAAAAGGAAGTAATAAGTCAATCAGAAGACTACAAGGCTGTATTCAATACAAATTTTTCAACATTCTTACAAAAAGATATAGGTTTTAATGAATTTCCGCCATTACAAGATAGATTTGGAGAAGTTAAAATGAATGCAGACTCACAAACATTATTATATCAAAAATATGCAAGTATTAAAACTACAGAACCCTTATTAACAACTATCGAGAGCAATACAAATAAATATGCTGTTTTATTTGGAGAAGGAATTTGGAAATGGAGAGCAGCAAGTTTTTTAAAAGAGCAATCATTTGATGTTTTTGATGCTTTTATAGGAAACCTTGTACAATATTTAGCATCTACAAAAAAAAGAAAAAGATTAGAGGTAAAAAGTAAACGTTTATACCCTGCAAACGAACCAATAACAATTTCGGCATTTTATGTAGATAAAAACTATAAGTTTGATAATAGAGCTTCATTAGAATTATTGATAACAAATAGTAAAACCAAAGAGAAGAAAATACTTCCTTTTTCATTGGTTAATAATTCCTATCAAGTGTCGGTAGAAGGACTATCGTCAGGTGATTATTCTTATAAAGTATCAGTAGTTGATCAGAAAATAAATAGCTACGGAAAATTTAAAATTACCGATTATCAAATAGAAGAACAATTTACGAATGCAAACTCAAAAAAAATGAACTCTTTAGCTTTAAAAACGAATGGTAAATTAACCTATTCAGATAAAGTTGATGATTTGTTAAGTATGCTATCATCAGATACCACATACTATACTATTCAAAAATCAGTTACCAAAAATCAGAATTTAATAGATTGGAAATGGATTTTACTATTGGCTATAATATTATTATCAACAGAATGGTTTATCAGAAAATACTATGGTAAAATTTAAAAAACGAATAGCATTTCGTAGTTTATAGAGAATTAGTTTCAGAAATTTGTAGCAAACAAAACAATATGAAATTTCACACACGAAAATGGGTAAAACCAGAAGATTTAAACCCAAACGGAACTTTATTTGGAGGGCGTTTATTACAATGGATAGATGAAGAATTAGGAATTTATGCAATTATTCAATTAGAAATACCTCGAACTGTTACTAAATTTATGTCAGAAATAGATTTTGTTAGTTCAGCAAAACAAGGTGATATTATTGAAATAGGAATTGAAGTTGTAAAATTTGGATCAAGCTCTATAACTTTAAACTGTGAAGTACGTAACAAACTTACACATAAAACAATTATTGAAATCGATAAAATAGTTATGGTTAGTTTAGGCGAAGATGGAAACCCTATGAGCCACGGGAAAACTAAAGTAGAATACGTTAAAGACAGATTAAAAAATGATAATTGATTTTTTTTTCTTATTTTTATAACGTTAAAATATTTTTTTGAAAAACATTAGCATCATCATATTAACACTGTTGTTATTTGTGCCTCCAACTCAGGCGCATGTAGATGCTATTGTTTTAAATGATATTACCGAAAGCCATGTTGATGCATTTGATGTTGCACATCAAGATGCTCATCATAAAAATGATTCTGATGAAGAAAAAGAGACAGAACATCACCATCATTGTACAGTAATGGTTTTTACAGGTGCAATTATTTCACCTAGTTTTAAATACAATTTTTCGAAAGTATTTAAAGTAAAAAAAGAAATTGTATTTTATCAAGCACTACACACATCTAACTTTTTAGATGAACTTCTTCAACCTCCACAGGTTTAATTCTTTTCAATTTTAACAACATTCTTTTTTACCTAATAAAATAGGTAATAATAAACGTTGTTCCTATAATTTTTACTATTTATTAGAAATAAGCTAAACAATATATTATAAAAATAATTGTAGCTATTTCCTGATTTTCGCACTCGCTTTTTTTAAGAAAAATAAAAAAGAGCTCAAACAATTGCTGTAATCGGGGCTAGGCCAATTTATAAGTTTTTGTTTTATATTATACTAGTTTCTTTTATAAGTATGTAACGAATTATACTCAAAATTTATAATAAATAGAATTAAACAAATGAAAGATGTTAGATAACATTATAAAATTTTCAATTAAAAATAAATTGATTATTGGTGCTTTCGTATTGGTTTTAATTGGTTGGGGGATATATTCTCTAAAGCAATTACCAATAGATGCGGTACCAGACATAACCAATAATCAGGTGCAAATAATTACTTCAGCACCATCACAATCAGCGCAAGATATAGAGCGATTAGTAACATTTCCTATAGAAATGACAATGTCTAGCATTCCAGAGATCGAAGAAGTGCGTTCTTTTTCTCGTTTTGGACTTAGTGTTGTAACCATTGTTTTTAAAGATGGTGTTGATATCTATTGGGCAAGACAACAAATTAATGAACGATTAAATGAGGCAAAAAATAATATTCCAGCAGGCATAGGTTCTCCTGAAATGGGTCCTGTAACTACAGGTTTAGGAGAAATTTATCAATATACATTATTTGCTAAAAAAGGGTATAAAGAGAAGTTTTCAATAATGAAACTACGTTCTATTCAAGATTGGATAGTTCGTCGTCAATTATTAGGAATTGAAGGAGTAGCAGATGTAAGTAGTTTTGGTGGTTTCTTAAAACAATATGAAGTTGCTTTGCAACCAGAAAGATTGCAAACACTTAGTGTAAGTGTTAAAGAAGTTTTAGAAGCTTTAGCAAATAACAATCAGAACACAGGAGGCGCTTACATAGATAAAAATCCGAAAGCTTATTTTATTCGTAGCCAAGGATTAATTAAATCACCTGAAGATATTCAGAATATTGTAATTAAAAACACTGAAAATGGTACTCCTATTTTAATTAGAGATATAGGTAAAATACAATTAGGAAATGCTATTAGATATGGCGCAATGACTCGAAATGGAGAAGGAGAAGTTGTTGGTGGAATTGTAATGATGTTAAAAGGAGCGAATTCCTCTAAGGTAATTAAACGTGTTAAAGATAGAGTTAAGCAAATACAAGAAAGTTTACCTGAAGGTGTATTAATTAAGCCTTTTTTAGACAGAACAAAATTAGTTAATAAAGCTATAAAAACAGTATCTACTAATTTAATAGAAGGAGCACTAATAGTTATTTTTATTCTTGTTTTATTATTAGGGAATTTACGAGCGGGTTTAATTGTTGCTTCAGTTATACCATTAGCAATGTTATTCGCTGTTATACTAATGAATTTGTTTGGCGTTTCAGGGAACTTAATGAGTTTAGGGGCTATTGATTTCGGAATTATTGTAGACGGTTCAGTTATTATAGTAGAAGCAACACTCCATTATTTAGGTTTAAAAAAATCAGGAGTAAAGCTTACACAATCAGAAATGGATGAGGAAGTATATAATTCGGCTTCAAAAATAAGAACAAGTGCAGCTTTCGGTGAAATTATAATATTAATAGTATATCTACCAATTTTGGCTTTAGTAGGCATAGAAGGTAAAATGTTTAAACCAATGGCTATAACCGTAAGTTTTGCTATTTTAGGAGCATTTATCTTATCCTTAACTTATGTGCCAATGATTAGTGCCTTGTTTTTAAAGAAAACAATAACTAATAAAAAGAATATTTCTGATAAAATTATAAAAGCAATACAAGATGTTTATTCACCAATATTAACAGTTTTTTTAAATAACAAAAAATCGGTACTTGTAGTAGTTGTATTAATTTTCACCTTAAGTATTTATACATTTAAAAACATGGGGTCAGAATTTATTCCATCTTTAGATGAAGGAGATTTAGCAGTTCAAGCAACAGTTTCAACAGGAAGTTCATTATCGTATACTATTGATGTTACGAATAAATCTTCAAAATTATTAATGGCAGAATTTCCAGATGAAATTGAGCAAATTGTAAGTAGAATTGGTTCTTCAGAAATACCTACAGACCCAATGCCTGTTGAAGTAGCAGATATTATTATTATTCTAAAAGATAAAAGTGATTGGACGAAAGCACGCACTAAAAACGAGCTGACAGAAAAAATGAATCACTTATTAGATGAGAATATGTTAGGTGTTAATTACGGATTCCAACAACCTATACAAATGCGTTTTAATGAATTAATGACGGGAGCGCGACAAGATGTAGTGTTAAAAATTTACGGAGAAGATTTAGATAAATTAGTGAAATATGGTAATGATTTAGGTAAAATTATACCACAAGTAGCAGGAGCAGAGGATTTGTATATTGAAAAAATGACAGGTTTAAAGCAAATTGTTATAGATTATAAACGTAGTCAATTAGCTTTATACGGATTAAGTATTTCAGCTATAAACACAGTCATAAATACAGCATTTGCAGGTAAAACTGCTGGTTCGGTATACGAAGGAGAGCAACGATACGATTTAGTAGTACGTATGGGTAAACAACATAGATCGAGTATTGAAGATATTCGTAAACTTTATGTAACTACACCAAACGGAGTACAAATTCCGCTAGAAAATGTTGCTGATGTAAGCTTTAAAACAGGACCAAATCAAATACAAAGAGATGACGCAAAAAGAAGAATAACTGTAGGTTTTAATATTAGAGGACGAGATGTAGCTACTATTGTTAATGAATTACAACAAAAGATTGCTGATAATATGAAATTCGATCCTGGTTATTACATCACCTATGGAGGAACTTTTAAAAATTTAGAAGAAGCAAGAATTCGATTAGGAATAGCAGTACCTGTGGCATTGGCATTAATATTTTTGTTATTATACTTTACATTTAAATCAGTAAAACAAAGTGTTTTAATTTATACCGCAATACCAATGTCTGCCATTGGAGGAATTTTTGCTTTATGGTTTAGAGATATGCCTTTTTCAATTTCAGCAGGAATAGGTTTTATAGCCTTGTTTGGAGTAGCTGTATTAAATGGAATTGTATTAATTGCTGAATTTAACCGCTTAAAAGAAGCGGGAATGACTAATGTTAAAGAGATAATAAGAAAAGGAACAGCAGTACGATTACGACCTGTAATTATGACTGCTGCTGTTGCATCATTAGGTTTTTTACCAATGGCAATTTCATCATCAGCAGGAGCAGAGGTACAAAAACCATTAGCAACCGTAGTTATTGGAGGTTTAGTATCTGCTACTTTATTAACATTACTAATTTTACCAATATTGTATTTACTGTCTGAAAGTAAAACTTCTAAAAAAGTAAAATCAAAAGTACTTATCATTACGCTCGTTTTATTTAGTAGTTCTTTTATTCAAGGGCAAGAATTACCAAAAGAAGAACCTCAAAAAATAAGTGAACAACAAGCAATAAAATTAAGTTTACATAAATCAGTAACACTATATAAATCAAAATTAAATGTGATTAAAAGTGAAACAAGAATTTCAAAAGCGATTGATTTAAATCCTACTGTTGTTAAATATCAAAAAGTAGGAGTTGGTGTTGGTACATCAGAAAAAGAGTGGTCTGTTAATCAAAATTTCGGAGCTATTTTAACACATATTCAAAAAAGAAAACTAGCTATAGCAAAGTTTGATTTAGCAAAATCAAACAATAAAATTTCTAAAAAAGAAATTATTAGAAAGACAAGCACATTATATCAACAATGGCATTATTTATATGGGCTTATTACATTAGTGAATGAGCAACAACAAAATAGTAATCAGATAAAAAAAATTGCTCAAAAATTATACGAAGCTGGTGAAATTGGTGGATTAGAAAATGATTTAACAATATTACAATCTTTAGGAACTCAGTCTAAAAAAAATGCCATTTATAAGGAGTATTATGAAGTTGAAAATAAGTTAAAAGAATTATTACAAATAAATGAGGCAATAATTCCAACAACAAAATTACCGTTAAAAAAGGTTGTTTTATTAAAAAAGGATATGCTTTCAGAAGCATTATTAGAAACTTTAAAGAAACGATATAAAGTAACCGAAAAAAGCCTTTTAGTAGCTAAATCAAACTACTTTCCTGAGTTAACAGCCGGAATAGTAAATAGAAAAACAGGTAATGCAACAGGCTATAATGGCTTTAATATTGGTTTGAATGTACCTTTGTCATTTTGGTCTAACAAGGCTAAAATTAAAGAACAAAAAATTATAAGTCAAGAAATATCCTATGAAAATGAATCAAGAAAAGTAGCTATTGAAAATAATTTTAAAAGTTTACAAAATCAATTAAAATACTTAGAAAGTGAATTAGTAAGCATAGATTTAATGGTTGTTAAAGCCGAAAAATTTATTCAAAAATTAAAAATTGCCTATACATCTGGTGAAATTGATGCGTATAAATACAATCAAAGTTTTAACACCTATTTTAATGTAATGCAAAACTATTTATCACTTATTAATAACTATAATAAAACCGTAATAGCTTACGAGTTTTATACCAAAAAATAAAAAATGAATAAATTTATAATTATAGTATTATTAACTGTATCGATTATCAGTTGTAATTCAAAGAAGGAAGACCATTCAGGTCATGACCATGTATCTGAAGAAAAGAAAGTAGCAACTATTAAAAGTACAAAAGAAGATAAACATAATGAAAATGAACTCCACTTAACAAAAGAACAGGTGGTTTCTGCAAATATAATTGTAGCCAAAATAACACAAGAAAAAATACGTAGTAGCGTAGCGGTTACTGGTACAATAGAAGTACCACCACAAAGTAAAGCAACAATTTATGCACCTTTAGAAGCTTTTGTTTATAAAACCGATTTATTACCTGGTGATAAGGTACGTAAAGGAGAAGTTGTAGCAGTATTACAACATCCTAATTTCATTAAATTACAATACTCATATTTAGAAGCAATTAATAATTTTAATGTTAAAAAGGCTGATTATGAGCGTAAAAAAATGTTATTAGAAAATGAAATTACCTCTAGAAAATCATTTCAAATAGCTGAAGGAATATATCATTCAGCAAAAAGTTTGGTAATAAGTTATAAATCACAATTAAAAATGGCAAATTTGTCGCCAAGTACAATATCAGCAAAAGGAATTCAACAATATGTATATATAAAAGCACCTATTTCTGGCTATGTAGTTGAGAATAATTTAAATAAGGGTATGTTTTTATCAGCAAATTCTGAAATGATGGAAATTATAGATAATGACCATATGCATGCAGAGTTAAATGTTTTTGGTACTGATATTACCAAAATTAAAAAAGGAGATGAATTTATTTTTAAACCCTCAGGTGTTGATAAGCAATACAAAGGCTACATAAAATTAATTAGTCAAAAAGTAAATGATAAAACAAAGACGGTTAATGTTCATGGTCATTTTGAAGATGAAAAAAACGTGTTAAAATCTGGAATGTTTATCAATGCTCAAGTATTATTGGAAGGAGAAAAAATATTTGCTGTACCAGAGAGGTCAATTATAGAAAAAGACGGAAAAAGTTTTATATTTTTGGCAAAAAGTGATGTAGAATTTATTCCTTTAGAAGTAACCTTAGGTATTACTGATGGAGGCTTTGTAGCACTAAAAAAGATTCAAGGTAATAGCTTTGATATTAATATAGTAACTAAAGGAGCTCATTTTTTAAAAGGTAAATTAATACAAAAATCGGGCGGTATGGATGGCCACGTACATTAATAATTAAAATATGAATTTAAAAAGTAAACGATCAAGCTTGTTATTAATTATTTTATTAATTATTCCTTTTGCAACTTTTGCACATGGAGTAGATGATGAAACACAATCGTTTTTATTAAGTAATAAAGGAATTGCATTTGGTCCTTTTCTCTACATAGGTGCTAAGCATATGATTACAGGTTATGATCATTTACTTTTTTTAATTGGAGTAGTATTCTTTTTATACAAAACAAAAGATATTATAACATACATAACCTATTTTACAATAGGGCATAGTGTAACCCTTCTTTTAGGTGTAATGGCAGATATAAATGTAAATGTTTTCTTAATTGATGCTATTATAGCACTATCAATAGTGTATAAAGGGTTTGATAACTTAAAAGGGTTTAAAATTATCTTTGGTAAACAACCCAACACTAAAATAGCAGTGTTAATTTTTGGTTTATTTCACGGATTTGGTCTAGCTACAAAATTACAAGAATTTGAATTTGATAAAGAAGGTCTTTTTATAAACTTATTAGGTTTTAATCTAGGAGTAGAAGTTGGTCAGTTTTTGGCATTAGGCTTTGTTTTATTATGTATTTCTTATTGGAGACAATATGATAGTTATCTAAAATTTTCTAAAAACACAAATATACTTTTAATGGCAGCAGGTTTTTTGTTGTTAGGGTATCAATTAACAGGATATTTCACTTCTTAAAATATGAATATAAACATGAAAACAGACAAGCAGTCTTTAATTAGTAAAAAGCAAATATTTAAATCAATATTTTTAGCCTTTACTATTGGTATGGCCGTTTTTTTAGTAGCCGTTTTACCAGCTGAATACGGTATAGATCCTTTAAAAACAGGAAAGTTATTTGGTTTTAATAAATTATATAAAAAAGAAGTAATTACACCCTCTTCATCAAGTTTAAATTTTAAAAAGATAACACTTAACGATGTTGGTTCTAAAAAGAGTATTCAAAAGCCTATAGAAGCTAATAACCCGCCTCCAAAAGAACAATTTATAGAAAGAGAGGATACAATTAAAATTGTTGTAGCTGCAAATAAGGGGATAGAATATAAAGTTAAGATGCTAAAATACGGTAGTGTTAAGTACGAATGGTATACAACAAATGACGATATTGTTTTTATTGATTTTCATGGTGAAGTTAAAGAAGAAAATCCTCCAAAAGATGTTTTTTATGAAAGCTATACAGTAGCATATTCTAACAATATGGGAGGTACTTTTACGGCTCCTTTTTTTGGGAAACATGGTTGGTATTTTAAAAATTTAAAAGAAGAAGATGTTGAGATTGTTCTTAAATTAAAAGGGCAGTATGAACTATTTAATAAATAAGAATTTATATTAAAAGTAGTTTTTAAAGCACTGTATTTACAGTAACTTTAAGGAAGATTAATTGTATATTTGAAAGATATATATATAATAAATTATGAGTAATAACAGACAATTAGATTTACAATTACCAAAAGGAGCAATTCTTTTAGTTGTTTTAGCAGTAGTAGGAATTATTCTTTTCACTAAATCTACAATAACAATTGGTCCTGGAGAAGGAGGTGTAATCTTCGAAAGTTTAGGTAATGGTATTAATACTGATAAAACATATGGAGAAGGGTTTCATATCGTAGCTCCTTGGAATAAGATGATTGTAAGAAAAGTACGTCAACAATCAATTTCTGACGAAATGAATGTACTATCTGTAAACGGATTAGAGGTAAAGGTAAACGGAACAATTTGGTACGAACCAGAGTTTAGTAATTTAGGAAACTTAATTAAAACAAAAGGTGAAGATTATGAGCGTGAACTTTTAGATCCAGCAGTTAATGCGGCAGCAAGAAGTGTTGTAGGCCGTTATACACCAGAACAATTGTATTCTAGTAAGAGAGATGTTATTGAACAAGAAATTTTAGATGAAGTAAAATTAATTTTAAAAGATCAATACTTAATCGTAAAAAGAGTATTAGTTGAAGATGTTAAATTACCTCCAACTATTAGAACAGCTATTGAAACAAAATTAAAGCAAGAGCAAGAATCTCTAGAGTATGAATTTAGACTTGCAAAAGCAAAGAAAGAAGCTGAGAGACAAAAAATTGACGCAGAAGGAAAAGCAATAGCAAATAAGATTTTAAGTGCTTCTTTAACTGATAAAATTTTACAAGAAAAAGGTATTGAAGCTACATTAAAATTAGCTGAATCTCCTAACAGTAAAGTCGTATTGATTGGTGGAGGAAAAAGCGGAATGCCAATTATTTTAGGAAATCAATAGTATCTTATTTCTTAGAGTTTCTTTTTTAAAAAAAGCCTTAACAATAAATTTATTGTTAAGGCTTTTTTTAAAAAAAATAGTGCTTAGTATTATTCTGACTAGTAAATAGCCGTTATTCTTTATTAGCAAGAGAACTCGTCATACAGTTCTTCAGTTTTTGTGTTGCTGTTAGCATATATTATATATGTGAGTACTCTAAGAACGAATCCCCCGTAATTATATGAAACATTATCTTGTCCAGAATAAGCATCGAGATCATTTAAGTTATCTCCGTGACTAAAAAAACATAATTTAGGTTCATTAAAAGAATTTAAATTTTCTGAATCACCAACGACACAATCTTGTCCTAAATCACAAAAATCATAATAACGTTCTATATCACTTTCATCTTCTGTGTAAAGTGATTATACATAAAAGAAGGTGAATTTAACCTTTCTGAATCCGTCTCAGGTTTAAAAAGTAGTATTGCTTCATGTAAACTTGTTATAGAGTCTTTAAGGCCTGTATTAGTTTTATCACTAGGTGAAAATATAGCCCAGACAGGTTCTGCTTCATCATTCCAATTTGTACCTTTAAATTCAATAAATAAAGAACCTTTTTTCCATTCTAAAGAAATTTCTTCATCCTTCTCTAAAATCCTCATAGAAATTGCTTTTTCTAAAATAAGAGCAAATGTTTGATAGCATTTGTCAGTAATAATCCATGTTTTAAAGTGTTTTTTTAAATAAGTTACTTCCTGTGTTGTTAGTTTACTCAGAATCTATTTAAATTATTGTTTGTTAAATAACACAATGTTATGTGCTTTAATAGAGAGAGGTTTCTTATTAATTGAATATATAAATAAAAGTAGATTTTATAATAAAAAAAATAATTTAATGAAAACAAAAACCTGAACAATAAATATATTGTTCAGGTTTAAATATGTTTTAATTAAATATAATTAATCTCTTTTACGTTTTCTACCGAACCCTGAAGATGCATTGCTATCACCGCTACTTCTTCTTGGAGAAGAAGAACTCGAGCCACTATCACTACGTCTTCTAGAGTCTCCTCTAGGGCCTCTAGAATTTCTGTCACTTCCGCCACCACTTTTTCTTTTTCCGCTGAAACCACCACCGCCGCCACCGCGAGGTCTTCTTCCGCCACCACCGCCACCACGGTTAGACTTTGTAATTTCAATATTTACTGATCGTCCATTAAAATCAGGATCATTATCGCTAAAAGCTTCTAATGTTTCCTTTTCAAAGTTCTTATCAATTTCAAAGAAAGAGAAAGTATCTAAAATATCAATCGCACCGATTTCAACTTTATCCGCAATTTTTTGATCGTTTATTAATCCAATTAATGTTGCAGGATTTAATTCATCTTTTCTTCCTAAGTTAATGAAGAAACGAGTCATGTTTTCGTCATTAGATCTACCTCTTGAACCACTATCTTTGTTAGATACGTCGTTTAAATCGTCAGATTTGTTGTAGTAAGATAAAAATTTATTAAATTCTAATGAAACGAATTTTTGTACTAATTCCTCTCTACTTAAATCTTCTAATTTTTCATAGATACTAGGTAAGAACTCTTCAATTTGTTCAGTATTAACCTCTGTAGCCTTTACTTTTTCAATTAAATGCATTAATTGATTTTGGCAAATTTCTTTACCTGTAGGTACTTTTTTAGGTTCAAATTTCTTTTTGATAATACGCTCAATCGAACGTAATCTACCTTTTTCTTTATTGTTTACTAATACAACAGAGATACCTTTGTTACCAGCTCTACCAGTTCTACCACTACGGTGATTGTAGTTTTCTATTTGGTCTGGTAATTTATGGTTAATTACATGTGTTAATTCAGTAACATCTAAACCACGTGCAGCAACATCAGTTGCTACTAAGATTTGAATAGTTTTCTTACGGAATTTACCCATAACACTATCTCTTTGTTGTTGAGATAAGTCTCCATGTAACGCATCAGCACTATAACCATCTTTTATAAGGTTATTAGCAACTTCTTGTGTTTCTCTTCTTGTTCTACAGAAAATAATTGCGTAAATATCAGTATTTACATCTGCAATCCTTTTTAAGGCTTGGTAACGTGTTCTTTCATTAACTACATAGTATTCATGAGATACGTTATCAGAACCTTGATTTTTTTCTCCTGATGTAATCTCAACAGGATTTGTCATATAATTTCTAGCAATCGACTCTACTTCTCTAGGGAAGGTTGCAGAAAATAATAAGGTTTGTTTAGTTTCTGGAGTTGCATCTAATACTTTATCAAGCTCATCTTTGAACCCCATGTTAAGCATTTCATCAGCTTCATCTAAAACTAACCATTTTACGTTTCCTAATTTTAAAGCTCTACGATTTATTAAATCGACAGTTCTACCAGGAGTACCCACTACTATTTGAGCACCTCTTTTTAAACCTCTAATTTGTTCTTCTATATTAGAACCACCATATACAGTTACCACTTTTAAATCTGGTATGTATTTAGCAAATTCTTTAATATTATTTCCTATTTGAACAGCAAGTTCACGAGTAGGAGATAAGATGATTGCTTGAGTATTTTTATCTGAAGAATTTATTTGCTCGATAATTGGCAAACTAAATGCTGCCGTTTTTCCAGTTCCTGTTTGAGCGAAAGCTTTTAAATCAGCCGTAGATGAAATAATTTGAGGAATTGCTTTTTCTTGAATTACAGTAGGCTTTTCGTAACCTAAATCTGTTAATGCTTTGTTGATAGACTCTTTTAAGCCTAAATCTAAAAATGTTGACATATTATACGTCTGTGTTCTTTTAGATTCACAGACGCCAGTATCTGTAAACCTGATTCTTATTTTGGACAATAGATTATATGGCTAATAATCTGGTAGTTAATAATCTAAATTTTATTTCACTTCGTGAATAAAATCGCGCAAAGATAGCTTAAATAAAGGAAAGTAAAAAATGTTATTTACTGTTTCGTAAATTACTTATTTGAGATTCTATTTCTTTAGAAGATAAACTCGTGTACCCATTTTTAATAATTCCTTTTTTATTCACCAATATTACACGAGGAAAACTACTTGATGAGAAGCTACAAACCTTACTTTTATTGGGTAACGTATATTGGTATTTAATAGCTATCTTTTTAGTATATCTTTTAGAAGTAGCACATAAATTAATTATAATAAAGGTTACATCTGTGTTCTTTTTCATTAAATAATTAGTACGTGATGCAATCCATTCATCTGAAGCATACTTGTAATCCTTAAATAAAATAACAGTATTTTTTCCTTTTATTAATTTTGAAATGTTTTTAATGTTACCTGTAGCAGCAACTAAATCAAAAGAAGGTAGCGGTTCTTCTTCCTTTAATAATTTTAAATCATTAATTAATCGTTGAACATTCTTTTTTTGTTCAATATCTGAATTTAATTTAAAGAAATTAAAAAACATTTTATTAATGTTTTTATGATTAGGTTCTTTAAAGAAATGTTGTATTACTGTATTGTATAAAAATTTGTTTTTTATTTCTTCTGAAGAGATGCTCGAATTTATATTATTTAATAAGTTAATTGTAAAATTATCCTTATTATCTTTCTTAAGATACACATCATTATATAACTTATTAACTATATAATTATAGTATGGTCCGAAGAAAATTAAAGAATCTTTAGTTGAGTCAATATCTTTTCGATAATCAAAATAACTATCAACTAATATTTCAGGTTTTTCGCTTGAAAAGTTTTTAATTGCGTATTTTTCTGAGTTTGTATATACAGGGTATAGTAAAGCTATTTTTAAGATATCTATATACTCCTTAGAAACATTGTTTGTACTATTTTTATAATCATTAATAATCGTTTCCTTTAATCTTTTAATAGAGTCGGTTTTTTTTAAAAAATTACGTTGGTTCAGATTGTGAAATTTAGAAAAACTCTTTTCATCTAGTTCATTTTGTAAAAAAGCTTCTATTAATAAGTTGTTTACTTCAGCTTTTTCACCACTAAAAACCAAAGATTCATCAAAATTCCATGTATTTAATCTAAAAAGTAAGCTATCATTAGGTTCTAGATACACATATTGATGTTCAGGACCGTGTTTAAACATATATAATCCTTTTTTAAACTTATTATAAGACCCTAAAAAGCTATTATCTTTTTTTAAGTAAATTGTATCGTTAAAATTACTGTTATTTGATAAAGTAACATAACTACATTTTGGGTTTATGATCTTACCTCCAAAAGAAGTTTTCTTGGAAATTTCGCGTTCATTACAACCAATGAATAGAATGAATATAAGGAAGGGTACTATATATTTAATCATGATTATACTTAATTATTTAATATAAAGATATTGCGCTCAAAAGTAAACATCTTTATAGAATTTAGCTGTTAATTCGTTGTTAAAACAAATTAGCAAAACATAAAAAGTAAGATGTTAAAAACTTCCTTGCAAATTCTTTTTAACCCAGTATATTTTATATTTTTGCATTCGAATTAAAAAAAGCCTATAAATGTTATCAGTTTCTAATTTATCAGTTCAGTTTGGTAAGCGTATTTTATTTGATGAAGTAAATACTAAGTTTACACAAGGAAATTGCTACGGTATTATCGGAGCAAATGGAGCAGGAAAATCTACTTTTTTAAAGATTATTTCTGGTATACAAGACGCAACATCAGGTCATGTTCATTTAGAACCTGGAAAAAGGATGTCGGTTTTAACCCAAGATCATTATGCTTTTGATGAGTATACGACTTTAGAGGCTGTTTTAATGGGTAATAAAGAATTGCATAAAATTAAAACAGAAATAGATGCTTTATATGCAGATTATACTGATGAAAATGCTGAAAAAATAGGAGAGCTTCAAGTTAGGTTTGAAGAAATGGATGGTTGGAATGCAGATTCTGCTGCTGCAACATTATTGTCTAATTTAGGTATAAAAGAAGAAGATCATTACACTTTATTAGCCGATTTAGATTCTAAGAAAAAGGTACGTATATTATTAGCGCAAGCGTTATTTGGTAATCCTGATGTGTTAATTATGGATGAACCTACCAATGATTTAGATTTTGAAACAATTGCTTGGTTAGAGAATTTTTTAGCTAATTTTGATAATACGGTGATCGTTGTATCGCATGACCGTCACTTCTTAGACGCTGTTTGTACGCATATTTCGGATATTGATTTTGCTAAAATTAATCACTTTTCAGGAAACTATACATTCTGGTATGAGTCTAGTCAATTAGCGGCAAAACAAAGAGCCCAACAGAATAAAAAAGCAGAAGACAAAAAGAAAGAATTAGAAGAATTTATTCGTCGTTTTTCTGCAAACATGGCTAAGTCTAAACAAGCTACTTCTCGTAAGAAGATGATAGATAAGTTAAATGTAGATGAAATTAAACCTTCTAGTCGTCGTTATCCGGCAATTATTTTTGATAGAGATAGAGAAGCGGGAGACCAGATTTTAAATATAGAAGGTTTATCAAAAAACTTTGAAGGAAAGCCATTATTTGCAAATGTTGATATTAATTTAAACAAAGGAGATAAAGTAGCTATTATTTCGAAAAGTTCTAAAGCTGTATCTACTTTTTATCAAATTATTTCAGGAAATGAAGAAGCTGATTCTGGGAAATGTAATTGGGGAGTAACAACAACGCAATCGTATTTACCTTCAGATAATTCATCATTTTTTCAAAATGGAGAATTAGATTTAGTAGATTGGTTACGTCAATATGCGCAAACAGAAGAAGAAAGAGAAGAAGTGTTTTTAAGAGGTTTCTTAGGTAAGATGATTTTTTCTGGTGAAGAGGCTTTAAAAAAGAGTAACGTATTATCAGGGGGAGAGAAAGTACGTTGTATGTTATCTCGTATGATGATGACTAGAGCTAACATAGTAATGTTAGATGAGCCAACCAATCACTTAGATTTAGAATCTATTCAAGCATTAAATAACTCTTTAATTAATTTTAAAGGAACGGTATTATTTTCTACTCATGATCATGAATTTGCACAAACAGTAGCAAATAGAGTTATTGAGATAACACCTAAAGGGGTTATTGATAAGTATTCAACTTTTGATGAGTATTTAGCAGATCCTAAAGTAAAAGAATTAAGAAAAAAGTTGTATTCTTAATAGATAAAATAAAGCATAAAAAAGGCAGTTACTAAGTAACTGCCTTTTTTTATGCTTATATAAAATTAAAGTTTCTACCCTTTAATCTTATTTTTAAATTTATCAAATTTAGTTGTTGTCTTTTTAGGCCAACTATTATTTGAAGTATCTACATCTGCAGTTTCTAAATCTGGATCAATAGCTATGCTTTGTATTTCTTTATCAGATGAAAAAACTTTACTAATTTCTTTATCATTAAGTCTCCAAATTTGAGCTGGGTATGTTTTTCTTTCTTTTGTTCCGTCTTTATAAGTAAACTGAACAATTATAGGCATTACTAAACCACCTGGTTTGTTATAAGTAATTTCGTAATGATACTTATTGTGACTTTTAGCATATCCTAAGCCATTAGTAGTATCTTCATTAAAATTTACAGAATCATCAGTATTCTTGCTAGTATAAAATTTCTTAACACTTTTTATACCAATATCCGTTACATCTGTAGTATAAAACCAACCTCTCCAAAACCAATCTAAATCCATTGCAGATGCATCTTCCATAGATCTAAAGAAATCAGCAGGTGTAGGGTGTTTAAATTTCCATCGTTTAGCATAAGTCTTAAAAGCATGATCAAATAACTCTTTACCCATAATGGTTTCTCTTAAAATCCATAAAGCAGTTGCGGGTTTACCGTAGGCATTGTTACCAAAGCTATATACATTATCACCTTTAGACATAATAGGAGCAATTTTAGATTGATCACCACTCATGTATTTTACAATATTTTTAGGCAATCCTCTTCTTAATGGGTATCCTTCTTCATATTCCATCATAGCTAGCATTTGTAAGTATGAATTTAAACCTTCATCCATCCAAGTCCATTGTCTCTCATCAGAATTTACAATCATAGGAAAAAAGTTATGTCCTACTTCATGAATAGTAACTCCAATTGTTCTGTATTTTTGTCTATCTGAATATTTACCATCAGCAAGGTCAGGTCTTCCAGGGTTGAAACAAATTTGTGGGTATTCCATTCCCATTTGTCCATCTACAGAAATTGCTTTATGATAAGGGTAATCAAACGTGTATTCTGAGTATGTTTTTAAAGTTTGTACTACCGATTTTGTAGAATGATCTCCGTATAAAGGGTTTGCTTCTTTAGAATAATAAGAATACGCCATAACAGTTCTACCATTAATATTTACAGCCATACCATCCCAAATAAATTTTCGTGAAGTTGCAAAAGCATAATCCCTTACGTTTGTAGCTTTAAATTTCCAAGTATTGGTATTTTTAGTACGTTTTTTTTCTATCTTCTCTGCATCTTCTTGTGGGTGAATTAGAACAATTTTATCAAAAGATTTTTTTGCTTTTTCTAACTTTTTCAGTTGTTTTTTAGTCAAAACTTCTTTTTCGTTCAATAAAACACCTGTTGCGCCTAACATATGATCTGTAGGAACTGTAATATTTACATTAAAATTACCAAATTCTAATGCAAATTCACTTCTTCCCCAGAATTGATCGTTCTGCCAGCCTTCTACATTATCATATACACATAACCTTGGGTAGAATTGTGCAATTACATAGTTTTTATTTCCATCAGGAAAGAGTTCGTAACCAGATCTACCTCCTTGTGTTCTGTGATTGTTTATATTATACCACCAAGCTATATTAAATTTAAAGCTTTTACCAGAAGCTAAAGGTTCTGGCAAATTAATACGCATCATTGTTTGATTAATAGTGTGCGATAATTTACTTCCATCAGTATTGGTAACACTTGTTATTTTAAAACCACCATCAAATGATTTTTCAGGAAAAGCCCTGTCATACCTTTTTTTACTTAATTTTTTAGGGATTTTATTGGTACTGATATCTGGTGTTTTAGAATCTGATGCACGTACATTTTGGTCTAATTGTACCCATAAATAAGTTAATTCATCATTAGAATTATTGTGATATGTTATGGCTTCTTTTCCTGTAATTTTTGCTGTATCATCATTTAAAATAATATCCATCGAGTAATCAACTTTTTGCTGTGAATACCCTTTACCAGGGGCACCTGAAGCTGTATGTTGATTATTTGGTGTAGCTAAGACATCTTTTAACTGTCTAAATTTGTTTTGGTTTACATGTCCTTTCTTTGTTATTTGTTGAGTACTCTGAGAAAAACCAGCCGTAACAGCAAATAAAAGAGAAAAAACGAATAGAATGTTTTTTTTCATTTATAAAGTTGTTGTTAGTAATTTTTTAAAAGTAAGAATAAGTAGGAAGGATAATAATGTAATGTTAAAATTTTAACAAACCTTTATCATTTTTTTTATCTAAGAATAAACTCTTTCGTTCTTCTTTTAGAGATACCTTAACTAAGTTTTGTTGTTCTGGAAAATATTTTACAAGTACATCATTTTCAATTTCAATAGACTTTGGATTCAGCACATTTTCAATTTCTAAATAAAAATATACAATATCACCATCATATTCTTTACCTATAAAACGATAATTTACTTTTTTAGAATTAATTTTAACTTTAAAGTGGTTATTTAGGTAATTAAAGAAAAGACTATCTGTTTTTTTTAATTCGTCTTTAGTTGTAAGTTGTAGGTTTACTTTATAATCTTTATTAATAGCAGTTTCTATATCATCCATAAAAACATTCATAATCATTTGAACTGATTTTGTTTTTTCTTTATAAGCGATTTCTGTTAACGAAATATAATATTTGTGAACACCAAAAGATAATAACGGAAGGATAAGAAATAATATTAAAGTTTTTTTCATATTTTGATAATACCAATTATCCGACCAAATTACTCTTTTGCTATCATTTTAAGATAATTTAAATGTTCTTTTCTTAAAAATTTAACAATTTTAAGTGCGTTGTTTTGATAATGTTTTTCACTTTATAAAAGAGCAAAATATTTTATAAAGTGGTAATATTTATCTAATTCGGTTAAAAAAAATGTAGATAAAATATTATTTTAATGTCAGTTATTTGGTGATTTACGTGAACTTTTAGAGTCTTTAAAAGGAATAAATATTGTAGTTCCTACTCCCTCAAATGCTGTTGTAGGATCTACGCTTACAATATTAGGTTTTACCTTTGTATTGGTATAATCATTTGTAGATTTTTTTTTAAGATCTATTTCAGTAAAATCAGTAGCATTTGTTATTGATTCTTGTTTTAAATCGATTTTTACTTTCTTTAAGTCTTTGGCAAGTTCACCAGAGAGTTCGTTGTTTTTAATTAAAACTTCATCTAATTTATAATCTTGTTTTTCTAGAGTTACTAGTTTTATGTAAGTATTAAAATCTTGTTTTGTAAGTGTTTCAGAAATTGTTTTGTAGCCTATTGAAGTGAATTTTATAGAATCGTTAGGTTTAGCAAAAATTCGATATTCACCTTTTTTATTTGAAAAAGTAGCTTGGTGTGTATAGGAATTAACAATATGTGCGTTTTCTAGTACACCGTTAGGCCCATAAATAATTCCGAATATAGTTTTTCGTTCTTGTTGCGAAAAAACAACCTGTGATAATAAAACAAGTAGTAATAAAAAGTTTTTCATGACTGTATTTTATTTAGAATGATGCTCTACTAATTTATGCATTTTTCTAGATAAATACTAGTTATCAGTTAATTATAATTTTCAGGGTTTAGTTTTTTAAAGCTTTCGGCTTTATTTTTTAAAAAACGAATCATATTTATATCACTTGAATTGTAAGCCTTAGTAAAATTTTTATCAGATTCACAATAATAAATAAAACGATAAATGTCTGTTTCATTTATATCTAATTCTTTTATAATCTGTAAATGATAAGTATTTTTGATTTGATTAATTTTAAGTTCTAAATCTTCAATCATTTTGAGTTTTTTTAATCTCTTTGTTCTTCCAGAAATCCAATTTAATAAAGGGTGAATTCCAAAACCACCAGATGCTGTACGCAACCTTCTTTCAGCAGGAGTCATTATCCTAGAGCCTGCATACGGTAATTTTAATGTTTTTGCATTTATTTTCTTTTCAGTTTTAATATTTTTACTGTCAGCAGATAAATAACCTAACAGGTTATTATGCTTTATATTAACTTCATCTAATTCGTAGTTAGTTTTAAGTAATTCAAAAATTGTTTTTTGTATTCCAAAATATTTAATCTCTATATTAAAAATACTTGTTTCATAACCCACAAACGATATTTGTAAACTATCGTTATTTTTTGCTAAAATTCTAAATTCTCCATTTTCATTAGTAAAAGTACCTTGTTTTGTATTTTTATTTAAAATATGTGCATTAATTACAGGGCCAATTTTATCTTTTACAGTGGCATATAAAAAAGATCTATTTTCTTGCGATTGGGTTTTAAAAAAAGAAACAAGGAAAATAAAAAAGAATAGATATTTGTTCATTCTTGTAAATTTATAATTTTTAAATAGCTTTTACTTTCTTGTTGCAATATTTTTATGACTTCTAATACTTTACCATTTTTATATAATTTTTCTATTTGTAAAGGATTACAATACTCTAAAAAGTGAAGATATTTTTCTTTAGGAATTTTTAAATCTTTAAAAAAGAAACTTTTACCAAATTCTGAAATTAACATTTTCGGGAATTTTTCTTTAAATTCAATTTTTTTTCTAAGTCTTCTTTTTTCTGCGGCATATCCATCAATTCCAGCACTAAAACTACGACCTATGCCCGCAAATTTAGCAGTAGGATCAGTTTCTTTACGCATGTTTGGAGCTTTTGATCTATCAATTGCATCAGTTTTTGAAATAACTTTTTTTTCAAAATCAATCATAGAGAAATCGAAAGCACTTTTTGATTTTACAATAGCAATATCATCTGGAGTTTGCTTCATATCTCTTGATAAAAAACCGAATAAATTATGTTTTTTTAAAATAACTTCATCTAATTCATAGGTTTCTTTATCTAAAGTAAAGTTGTTTTCTAACATCCCAAAATGGTTCTCTTTTACAATGAAGATAGCTGTTTTATAGCCAATAAATGATATTCGTAATGAATCATTTTTTTTTGCTAAAATTCTGAATTCTCCAAGTTCATTGGTAAAAGTCCCTTGGTTTGTATTTAGGTTAATTATGTGTGCATTGCAAACCTTATCTATTTTATCGTGAACTTTAGCATATAAAAATCGCCTTTTTTGCTGCGCTTTTATAGTAATAGGAATGATAAAAAGAAATATTAGTGAGATTTTATTCATTTTTAATAGCTTTTAAAAACTTAGAACTTTCCTCTTGAAATATAGTAATTATTGTAATTATCTTTTTTTGATAAAATAAATGTTCTAAATTTCTATTACTACAATAATCTATAAACTCATGAATTTTATCTTCAGGAATTTTAAATTCGTTAGTAAAAGTTTTTTTACCTAATAGACTAATAATTTTAAAAGGTAATTGAGTTCTTTTTTCTAAGTTATCTGTTTTTTTAAGGGGAATGTTTTTTTTGCTTTTGTTTAACCAATTTGAATTAAATAATGTAACTCCTTGGTAAAAATTTGGTGGTTTTATATTTATTACTGGAGCTTTCATTCTGTCAATATTATCAATATCTGTATTCACTTGCGACATATTAATATCCTTTATTCCTTCTAAAATTTCATCCATCATATAAGAAACTTTATCATCAGGAGTTTGTTTAATATCAAGTTCTAATTTTCCTAATAAATTATGTTTTTTTAAAACAACTTCATCTAATTCATAGATCTCTTTCTTTAAAGGAAAACTGTTTTGTACCATTCCAAAATGATTGTCTTTTACCATGATAGTAGTTGTTTTATAACCTATAAAAGATATCTGTAAGGAATCATTTTTTTTGACTAAAATTCTGAATTCTCCAAGCTCATTGGTAAAAGTTCCTTTATTTGTATTTAGGTTAATTATGTGTGCATTGGTAACAACCCCAATTTTATCTTTTACAACTCCGTATAAGAATTTTTGATTTTTTTGGGATACAGATTTTAAGACACTTCCAAAAAGTATCAGAAGAAAAAGTATTTTTTGTCTCATGCAATTATTTTTGAGTTACTCTTGTGTTATCTCTGTTAATAAGGTAGGGGGAGTTTTTACTATTATCTAGTAACACAGTAGTAAGTTCTAGTAATTTATTTTTATGGTATAAATTAATAATTCCTTTAGAAATACAATGCTCTAAAAATGAACTAATATTTTCTTTTTTGATTTTTAATTGATAAACAAAAAAACCATCAGTGAAGTGTTTTCTAATTTGTAATAGGTTTTTATCCTCTATTTTTATTTTTCGAAGTATCTTTTTCTGTTTTGATTTTCCATTTAACGCGTTAATTAATCCTGATATGCTAACAGAAAGCCCTGATTCAAGTTTTAAGGTTCCTTCTTTTTTCGGTTTTTTGCTATTAGCATATGGTAAGTTTAATGTTTTAGCATTCACAATAGGAGCATTGTGTAATAATATATCCTTATCAACATCAAAAATGCCTCTCGTTTTTTTAAGAACTATTTCATCTAGCATATAATTTTTGCTATTTAAATGAATGTTAACATTTGTTGATTTTAAATCATCATTTGTAATTAGATGCTCTTTATATTCAAAATTTAAATGTGAAATAATTAAAATATCTCCTTTTGAAGCCAGTATCTCAAAAGATCCATCTTTATTAGAAACTGCGCCTATATCTAGTTTTTTATTAATAATATGAACATCTTCTATGGCTAAACTATCTAAAAATATATGTCCTGTAACAATTTTAGTGTTGTTTTGAGAAATAGCAATTAAAGTTGTTAAAAAAAGGAATAAAAATAAGAGTTTCTTCATATTACAAAGAAACTACCTAATGGTCTTAAAAATGTTTTAAGGGTTTTGTAAATTTTTGTTAAATAATATCATTTGTAACTTCAAACAATAAGTAGGTATAAAAAAAAAGCTTCACAAGTTGTGAAGCTTTTATATAATAATATTCTAATTACTATCTTTCTAATGTTATAATGAGCTCACGAGATGTTTTAATAGTTGAATTCGAGAATTTTTGAGTTTCCTCAATCTTAACTCTTAATTTTAATGTAGCACCAGTAAAACCGATTACTTGTACAGGTATAGATTTATTATCTCTACTGATTAATGATATATTACCTCCATTTAAGCTCCAGTTAATAGAGTCAAAACCGTCAATTGTATTTAAATGAGTCTCTTTAGTGATGCCAGATTGATCTTGTGTTGTATTTGATTGACCAAGTGTATTATTTGTTTCTCCTGGGACAGTAAATGATTGATTTGGAATAATATTAGTTGATACGAGCGTATATACTCCTTGAGTAGTCGACGTGTTTGGGTTTTCTATAAAAGTAATTGTAAAGTTAAAATCTTTACCTAAGCCATTTATATATGAGATTGTAGATACACCTTGTTTAATAATGGTTTGTTTAGTTTTTGATGTTTGAGCTACAAGGTTCCATTTACCCACTAAATCAGATTTTTGTATGTCAACAGTATCATAATCATCCGAACAAGAAATAAAGGCAATAGATAAAATAAATAATAAGATTAATTTTTTCATGTTTTTATTGATAAAATTTCATGCAAATCTATCTTTTTAATATGTTTGTTCAATATAAAATTTTGTTAAATGAAAAAACTAATAATAGCGAGTACATCAACAGTTCATGGAAGTGATTATTTAGAATATATATTACCAACATTGTCTACTTTTTTCAAAAAAGTGAACACTATTTTATTTATTCCGTTTGCAAGACCTGGTGGAATTAGTTATGACGAATACACAGTCATAGCAAGAAATGCTTTTATAAAAATAGATAAAAAAGTAAAAGGAATTCATGAATTTGAAAATCCTATAAAAGCATTAGAAGAAGCTGAAGCTATTTTTACAGGTGGTGGAAATACTTTTGAGTTGGTTAACCAATTATATAAAAATAATATAATTGATATTTTAAAAGAAGTTGTTGAAAACGGAACACCATATTTTGGTACAAGTGCAGGGAGTAATATTTGCGGTGTTACCATGATGAATACGAATGATATGCCAATAATATATCCACCAAGTTTTAAAACACTTGGCTTTATACCCTTTAATATTAATGCACATTATTTAGATCCGATTGAAGGTTCGACTCACATGGGAGAAACACGTGAAACGAGAATAAAAGAGTATCACGTATTTAATACAACTTCGGTTTTAGGTTTGAGAGAAGGAAGTTGGTTAGCTGTTAATGGAAGTTCAATAACTTTAAAAGGAAATTTAACTGCTCGATTATTTCAAAAAGACAAAATAGCTGTTGAATTGGAAACAGAAACTGAGATAAATTCTTTCTTTTAAGGTTTTAGAAGGCAAGCTAGGATTATATATCTCTGAATTATTAGTATTGTAAAATATAGGTTGTTTTAAGTGAAAGCATATCAGTTAGGTAAAAAGTATTTTTTACAATGCTGTTAAAGTTCATTTTAAAAAGATGAACTCTATTTATAAGTAATGAACATATTTAAAATTTGTTTAACATGATAAAGAAAATATTTTATGTTTTTCTAGGATTTATAGTTTTTTTGCTTTTAATAAAGTATTTTGATTATAGTCTTACTTATAAAAAAATATATAAAGAGTCAATTGAAATTAAAAAGAATGTTTTTGATTTTTTTTATTATACAGCAGAAGAAGACTTGACAAAAAAGACTCATTTAGAAAGATTAAATTCTTATTTTAAAGAAAATATGAAAGAAGAAGTATTTGGAAATGGATATAGAGTTGTTAAATCAAAAGACAATACTAAATATATTTTTTACACTTTTGGAAAAGATAAAAAAGATAATCATTTAAAATATTTACCTTATAATTCAATAGATGAATCGGGTTCATACATATTTAATAAACAGTCTTTTTTTGATTACCTTATCGGAAGTTTTAAACAATATGATTTAGTATTATTTGAATATAAAAATACAAATAATAATTTTTTGTATAATGGAAGTTATTTTAGAAGGAAAAAATTATTCTTAAATTTAGATGGTAAAAAAATTAAAAAACCATTTGAAAACAAAATACTTAATTGTGTTAAGGATGTTGAATCTAATTATATAAATAAAGATAGAAAAAAAATAGTTTTTCACGAGTTGGGCTTGGACAAAGAATATAGGCAAATCTTTTTTAAAATAGATAATCAAAAAATTGAAAATCTAAATTTCCGTAATTTATCTAAAGAAAAAATAAAGAAATTAGAGCTTAATTTAACGAAAAGTATTTTTAAATTAAAAGGAATTGAAAATGTTAGCTATGGTTATTTCTCTATGTTAGTAGATCCAAATAAATTCCCATGATGTCTACAACTCCTGGTATTTCAGCGTCTGGTCATTTACCAGAAAATCATATTCCCTTTGTGCTTATTTAAAATAAAATTTAAATGATAAGAAACGTATTAAATAAATATAGAGAATTTTCTGATTCATTACTTGTAAGTATATTATATAATTATAATATCGATAACTCAAAGTCATATATTGAATTAACATTATCATGTATTAATGTGGAGAATAATTTCTCCTATGAAAAGGTTAAATTAATTATGAAAGAGATTGAGGAGTTTATTTTGATAGAGCCTTATAATGCAGATAATAAAATGGTGATTAAAGATGCTCTACTAAAAGAAGAAAATGGATTAATTATATTTGATTTTGATCCAATTGATCATTTTGATTACCTCGAAGAAAATCCAAATTCTACTTTTAAAATAAAGAGTAAGCAAATAAAAATATCCGCCCCCACACCTTGATATTTGAGCGTTAGCGTTAATGACAAGTATTTAAGTAAAGCTAGTAAGAAACGAAAAATATAAAAGCCATTTGTAATAGTAAATGAGAATTTAATAGAATTAATTTATAGGATAATTTTAACTGGGTAATAATAATTTAAAGTTAAGGATTCGGTTGCCATTGCAAATGACAACCAATGTGGAAAAAGAAGTTTACATTTAGAGTTTCAAGAAAAATTTGGAAACTCAGCAACTATTAGAATATTTTTTAGTTTCGCTTATTCACTAGGATTCAAATGTCAAATAGATATTAAATGGGAGTAATAGTAGAAATATTTAAATATAGTATTATAATATCATTATTTATTTTTTTAATCATATTTCTGATTAAAATAGCATATTTATATGATAATTATTTATTAAATTATCATTCTATCCCGCTAGATGATATCTTTTTGTCAAAAAAAAAAATCATAAAAAAATATTCTAAAAATAAAACAGAAAAAGAACTTATTCATTTTATGAAAATTCAAAAAGGAATTTTTTATTTTATTTTCACAGGTGTTATTATTACTATTTTACTATTATAATGTCTAAGTACTCTGATGATACTAATACATCACCTAATCGCTAGCATCTAATTTGTAACTAGTACCGTTTTCGAGTAATTGCTAGCATAGTTAAATAAATAATATTTAAACTACCTTAATGTAAGATTTAGGGTAGTTTTTTTTATGCTTACTATAACCTCTAGTGTTAGTAAATAAGTAATTGAATGTTATTAAAACTTAGGATTAATTAATTTTTTTTGAGTTTATCAATGTTTTTCACATGAAAGTAAGATTTTTATTAATTAAATGTGAATTAATAGGTGTGAAATAGTTTTTGAAAGAAGTTTTTCTGTTCATTTATTTAAGAAAAACAGTAAATTTAAAAGAGGTTGTTCTTGATATTACGGAGTTTTTAAGTTAAAAATGAATTTATACGCCTGATTATCAGTAGTTATGTTTTTTTTGTAATTTATAATGAATGTATATAGTTTTTTAGTGATGAAAGTGTAAATTGCTACAACAAGTAATTTTACCTTAATATGATGTACTAGTCATTTATAGTTATGGTCTTTATTACTAGATAAATAAGAGATAGCATATCCCCTGAGTGCAATCGGACTGCATAATGAATTATATAATTTTGTAATATGTCATTATAGCTGTTTAAAATCCTATATTATTTATATTTCGTTACTAAGAAATATGATAAAAGGTATGATTTCTTTGGTGTAATGCTGTTTAAAACAGTCGGTAATCTGACTTGTTTCCTTATTTTAAATAAATTATAATTAACGCATATAAATATATTTTCAATATGAAGAGATATACAGGTTTTAAAATACTTGCATTATGTTTAACAATGCTAGTATCGTGTAATGAAGAAGAGGCTTTTGATAATGAAAATTTAAAAGCATCTAAAAGTCAATTTTTAAATGAAGATATTCCTGACGGAATTAGTAATCTAATAATTAAAGAGATTACCCAACAAAATAGAAGCCTAAGATCTGAGGTTGAAACAAACTGTGTAGAGAAAGAAGTAAGCTTTGATAAAACGGATTCAGATTTTTTTCTGATTAACCCAAACGGAAGCTTATTATGGCCAGGTAACGTAGTAGGAGCAAGGTCTATTCAAGATGGAGCACCAACGTCTGTTCCGTTTTATGGTGAAGATCGAAACTCAATAGAAATAGGTTTAGATGTTATTTCAGGTACATCTGCATCTACATCTACAGTTGTTTCAAACCCAACACCAGGCTCTGTAAGAAACGAATTGAATAGAATTTTAGGAAATTACTATGATTCAGGAGCACGTTTTCCGGCTGCATTTGAAGTTTCTATAGAAAGAGTTCATAACTCAAGTGATTTACAATTTGCTTTAAAAGCTGGTTATTCAGGTTCAGGAGTTGATGTTGCTGGTCAATTAGGAATTAATTTTAGCGATAAAAAAACACGTTATGTAGTGTCGTTAAAACAACGTTTTTTTACTGCTACAGTAACGCCTAAGGCTGAATTAATAGGAGATAGAGGTTGGTTTAATACTAATGTAACTCCTGAGGATCTTACTAATTATGTAACAGATTATAAAGATAATGTTTCAAATGTAAATATGAACCCAGCTTCTTATATCGAATCTATAACGTACGGTAGATTATTTTCTTTGATTTATGAATCGTCAGAAAGTGCCAAAGATGTGTCGGCTGCATTAAATTTTGCCTATAAAGGTGCTATAGGTTCTGTAAATGCTGATGTTTCTACAAAGTATAATCAAACATTACAAAATACGACTGTAAAAGTAAAGCAAATTGGTGGAGATGCGCAACCTGGTATAACTGCAGGTTTAAGTGCAGTATCAGGTGATTTGAAAGCTATTAATACTTTCTTAAAAGAAGGGGCAAATGTATCTAGAACAAATCCGGGATATCCTATTTCTTATAAAGTAAACTATGTATCTAATAATTCTCCTTTTAAGGTTGTAAGTAATGTTAAGTATATACAAAGAGATTGTGAACTTGTAAGTAGAAGAAAAGTACGATTCAATCCGCTAACTGTTTCTACTAATTATTGGGGATACGATCATGGTACTTCTGGTTTAGAGTTATTTGGAACATTAAGTGTACAAAAGTTTAATAAAGCTACAAATAGTTGGTACAGTATCGGTTCTTCTATTAATTGGGGCTTTAGTAATGAGCATTGGGTAAGAGATTTTTATAAATTTAATACCACAAAAAACATTTGGAATCGCAGTAAGTCTATCGATTTTGATGTAGATCAGGTAAATGGTGAACGATTTAGAGTTGTATCTGTTGCTGGCGAAGCTGATGATAGTTATGTAGTTCAAAAAGATGGTGGTACTGCTGCTATTATATATGAATATAATGCAGAAAAGAAAGAGTGGATAGGTTATGATAGTCGTAATAAATTAATTTCTGTACCAAAAAACAACGATGGTAGTACATTTGAATTTTTAAATGCTATTGATGGATATTATGGTGGAGAATATGATAGAATATCTTTAAAATATAGTATCTATTTCTTAGATTAAGAACATTTTAGCTTAAATGTAATAAAAAAAGGAGGTCTAGTAAATAGACCTCCTTTTTATTTATATAATTTACTCTTGTAATTTTGAGTACCGTTTTTATGAATCATTTCTTTTACAAGCTAGTAATGTATTCTGTAATAACATTGCTATTGTCATTGGTCCTACACCACCAGGAACTGGAGTAATAAAGGCTGATTTTTCAGAAACTTCTTTAAAAGCAACATCACCAACTAAGCGGAAACCTCTCTTTTTAGAAGCGTCAGCAACACGAGTGATTCCTACATCAATAACAGTAACGTTATCTTTAACCATATCAGCTTTTAAAAATTCAGGAATTCCTATTGCAGCAATAATTATGTCTGCTTGCAACGTAATCTCTTTTAAATTTTTAGTTCTACTATGCGTTAGGGTTACAGTAGCATTACCAATTTTTCTTTTTTGGGCTAGTAAAATACTCATAGGACTACCAACAATATGACTACGACCAATAACAACTACATGTTTACCACTAGTTTCAACATTATAACGATCTAACAGTTCTAAGATACCAAACGGTGTTGCAGAGATAAATGTAGGTAAGTTTAAAGCCATTTTACCAACATTGGTTGGGTGAAATCCATCAACGTCTTTATCAGGATTTATAGCCATTAAAATTTTTTGCTCATTTATATGATCGGGTAGCGGTAACTGTACTATGAAACCATCTATATCATTATCAATATTTAAAATAGCAATTTCATTCAATAATTCTTCTTCAGTAGTTTCCTTTGGAAGTCTTATTAAAGAAGATTCAAAACCTACACGGTCACATGCTTTTACTTTTGCGTTAACGTAAGTTAAACTAGCGCCATCACTACCAACAATAACAGCAGCTAAATGTGGTGTTTTTTTATCGTGAGCTTTTAATTCTGATACAGCATGAGCAATCTCTTCTTTAATGTCAGCTGATGTTTTTTTACCGTCTAGTAAAATCATTTGTTGTTATGTTGTTGGTTCTTGTTAAGAGTTGTGTATATCTAAAAAGAGAAGCTTTCGCTTCTCTTTTATATTATTTCATTCCTTGCATCATTTGCATCATTTTTTTTCCGCCACCACCTTGCATCATCTTCATCATTTTGCTCATTTGGTTAAATTGCTTCATTAATTGGTTTATTTCTTGTACCGAAGTACCAGAACCTTTAGCAATTCTTTTTTTACGACTTGCATTAATTGTTGTAGGAGTACTTCTTTCTAATGGAGTCATCGATTGTATAATAGCTTCAATACCTATAAAAGCATTATCGTCAATGTCAACATCTTTTAAAGCTTTACCAGCTCCAGGAATCATTCCAACTAAATCTTTCATGCTACCCATCTTTTTGATTTGTTGAATTTGACTTAAAAAGTCATCAAAACCAAATTGATCTTTCGCTATTTTCTTTTGTAATTTTCTTGCTTCGTCTTCATCGTATTGTTCTTGGGCACGTTCTACTAAAGAGATAACATCTCCCATCCCTAAAATACGATCGGCCATACGATCTGGGTGAAATACATCAATAGCATCCATCTTTTCACCAGTACCAATAAACTTAATAGGTTTGTTTACTACCGATTTAATAGATAATGCAGCTCCACCACGAGTATCACCATCTAATTTGGTAAGTACTACACCGTCAAAATTTAATATATTATTAAAGGCTTTTGCTGTGTTTACAGCATCTTGCCCTGTCATAGCATCTACTACAAATAATGTTTCTTGCGGGTTTACTGCTTTATGAATGTTAGAAATTTCATTCATCATTTCTTCATCAACAGCTAAACGACCTGCAGTATCAATAATAACTACATTTTTACCATTTGCTTTTGCATGCTTAATAGCATTTAAAGAAATTTCAACAGGATTTTTGTTTTCTACCTCGGCATAAACCTCTACACCAATTTGTTCTCCAACAACTTGTAATTGATTAATAGCGGCAGGACGATAAACATCACAACCTACTAATAATACTTCTTTCGATTTTTTAGTTTTTAAGTAGCTAGCTAGTTTACCAGAAAAAGTAGTTTTACCAGATCCTTGTAAACCAGACATTAAAATTACGCTAAGTGAACCTCCTAAATTAATACCAACAGTGTCACCACCCATTAATTCAGTTAATTCATCTTTAACTAATTTAACCATTAATTGCCCTGGATTTAACGTAGTTAATACGTCTTGTCCTAAGGCTTTTTGTTGAACTTTTTTAGTAAAATCTTTAGCAATTTTAAAATTAACATCGGCATCTAATAAGGCTCTACGAACTTCTTTTAGCGTTTCTGCAACATTAACTTCAGTAATTTTTCCGTGTCCTTTAAGCGTATGTAACGCTTTATCTAACTTTTCACTTAAATTATTAAACATGTATCGGCTTCATTTTTAGAGGTACAAATATAATAATTTTGTTGTTAGAAGTATAATTTTTTTAGAAGCAGTTTTACTTGTTTTTTATTTAAAAATAGAAAATTAAAATTAATGATTGTCTTTTAAAATATTTGTATGATGTTCGGTATGGTAAGCTGTCCACATAATAATTTCACGAATTGGCATTTTTCCCATTAATGGATGTGGAAGAATCAACGTATCTAAATCTTTATTTTTCCAACGCTGTGTTTTGTGTTGCAGTTTTTTATTTTGTATTTGAAGTGTTGATAATAATTGATGAAAACTCTTTTCAGATGGCGTTTTAACATCAATATTAAACATTTTAGCTTTCTCTTTATTTTTTAAAAGTTTGTCTTGGTAGCGTTTAGTAACTTCATCATAAGAACGAACTTCACGGTTTGCCTTACCAAATTTATACTTCAATAAAAATTTAGGGTAACTTAAAGCGCTATTTACTTTTTTTATTGAGTCTACTAAATGAGCTATATGTTGTCCTGTTGTCCATTTTCCTTTAGGACCTTCTTTAAAATTATTTTCAGATTGATTTTCTAACCAGTTAAATAATTGTTGATGTTTCTCTTCAAGTACAGAAATTATAGCTTCTTTATCCATTAGTAAGTGTTTAAATGATTATTATAAATCTTCTGTAAAATGTTTACGTGATTTTTCTTTGTTAAATTTCTGAGCATTGTATTCTTTTGATGTTCCTTTAGCTACTGATAATGTTTGCCAATTGTCACCTAATAATAATTTACTTAAGAAAACAATTTGACCAATATGGTATGAATAATGGCACAACTGCCTATTTATAGCTTCAGTAATAGTGTGTCCTTGGTTTCTGATGTAAACAATTGTATCAGAATTTTGAATAGTTATAGTGTTTAGTGCATCGAATAAACATTTCCATCCCATTTCCCAATATGCAACTACTTCTTCTTTTGATGTAAATGAATTTACAAACTCATCATCTCTATTACGCCATTCTTTTTCACCATCTTCAGTTAAAAAATTTGTCCAACGAGAACGCATATTTCCTGATATGTGTTTAATTATAATAGCAATAGAATTATCTTCTTTATTTTGAGACCAAAAAAACTGATTATTATCTAATTGAGTGAAAGTCTTATCTCCTAAATTTTTATAATATTCAAATTGTTTTTTTACACTTGATAAGTAGGAAGTATCCATAAAAAAGAGCTGATTTTAGTCAGCTCTAAGTTACAGTATTTTAAATAAATTATTATTTAGATATAAACTCTAATGCTGCGCCATTAATGCAATGACGTTTACCTGTCGTATCTCTTGGGCCATCATCAAAGGAATGCCCTAAATGACCACCACAAGTATTACATTTTAACTCGGTACGAGCATAGCCAATTTTATAATCTACATCCAATTCAACATTCTTTTTTATTGCTTTATCAAAAGCTGGCCAACCAGAGCCAGAATCGTATTTGTTTTCAGATTTGTACAAAGGTGTTTTACAAGCAGCACAAACATAAAGACCTTTCTTATAATTTTTATTTAATGAACTTGAATTTTGACGTTCAGTACCTGCTTCTCTAAGAACGTAGTATTGTTTCTTTGTTAAAAGAGTTTTCCATTCTTTATTTGTTTTTGAAACTTTATATTCTTTTTTGTCTTGTGCATTTCCTAAATAATTAAAGAGTATTGTTAAAACGAATGCGAATAAAATTTTTTTCATGTTTATTGGGTAATAAAGTTTACAATTTCTGAGGTAATCTTTTTATTACGAAGTATTTTAGTATGTCCTAATCCTTTTGTAATTAAAAGTTTGCCTTCTTGTAAGTTTTGACGAATATTTATAGCACAACTTACAGGAACGTCACCATCATTAGAATCATGAACAATTAAAGTAGGTATTTTTATTTTTTTAGCAATAATACTTGATGAATGAGAATCAATATCTTGTTGCCATTTTTTATCAAAGCTATCTTTAATCTTTTTTGCAACAATTGGTTTTGTTTTTAAATTATGTGTAAAGTTTAAAATAACATCAGAAATTTTATCAGCAGCACCAACAGTAACTAGTTTTTTAATTTGAAAGTTAGTAGCAACACTATTATATAAAGTCGTCCCACCAAAAGAATGTCCAACAGCAGCTTCAAAAGGGCCAAATTGTTTATCAATTTCATTAATTGTTTCTATAAATTCAGGCATTGCAGTTGTTTTTCCTGAAGATTCTCCATGAGCAGGGCCATCAAAAGAAATAACCATGTATCCTTTTTCTAATAGTTTATCAGCAATCATATATAATTGTGTACTTCTCCCAGCCCAACCATGAACTAGTAAAACTTTCTTTTTTGAATAACCATAAGATAAAACTTTAATTTCTTTTGAAATAGAAGGTATATTTATTATCTTTTTTTGAGCACTTTCTAACATAACACTTTCTCTTTTAGGAGTAGAAAACTGAATAGGAGTTATGAAAATTCTAGCGGCAAATTTAGCAGTTAAACTTGTAGAGAAAAATTGTGTGAATTTAGCTAGAGCGATAACCGGTTTTGGTATAACTATGCTTGGAGGAAATATATTTGAATTATTAAAATTCATGAAAATTGATTTTAGATAAAGATATAATTTGTAAATTTAAACTTAATAATGTTAATTAATTTGTGACATTTTATTTAATTTGTGTCATAATTACATAACCCTATTTTAATAAAAACATTAAATAATGAAAAGAATCATAGCCTTAGTATTTTTAGCAGTATTTTTAGTACAATGTAGTACAGTACCTATTACTGGTAGAAAACGACTTAATTTTGTAAATGATGCTCAAGTATTACCAGCTAGTTTTGCACAGTATAAAGGTTTTTTAGAAAAGAATAAATTATCTAAAAGCGTTACTAAATCAAATCAAATTAAAAGAGTAGGTAAGAAAATTTCTGAAGCAGTTGATCGTTTTATGAGAGCAAACGGAATGGTTTCTGAAGCTAATTCGTATAAATGGGAATTTAACTTAGTTGATGATAAAACGGTTAACGCTTGGTGTTTACCAGGAGGAAAAGTAGTTTTTTATACGGGTATATTACCAATTTGTGCAAATGAAGATGGAGTGGCTGCAGTAATGGGACATGAGGTTGCACATGCTTTTGCTAAACACGGTCAAGAACGTATGTCTACAGGGCAATTACAACAACTTGGTGGAGCTGCAGTAGCTTTAGGAACAAGAAATAGTAAGAATGCAAAAGTTTTTAACATGGCTTATGGTTTAGGATCTCAAGTAGGAGTAATGTTGCCTTTTAGTAGAGGCCATGAAACAGAAGCTGATAAGTTAGGATTAGTATTTATGCTTATGGCAGGTTATAACGGTGTTGAAGCTGCTGAAGTATGGGTAAGAATGAGTGAACGTACAAAAGGAAAAAAAGCACCAGCAGAATTTATGAGTACACACCCATCTAATCAAACTCGTATACAAACACTTAGAGCTTATTTACCAGAAGCGAGACAACTAGCTGCTAAATACAATGTGCCTGGAAAAAAATAAAGAGATAAATATTTATATTATATTGCAAACCGTTCAATTTTTTGAACGGTTTTTTAATTAAGATATATGTATAAAAGAGGAGATAAGAAGTTAATTAATGCTTGGGCATTTTATGATTGGGCAAACTCGGTATATTCATTGGTAATTAGTACCGCAGTATTTCCGCTATATTATAGTGCTATAACAGATAATAAAACCGTTTCATTTTTAGGAATAAATTGGGAGCACCCAGATAGCTTATATACCTATGCAATTGCATTTTCATTATTAATAGTCGCAATTATTTCACCAATTTTATCAGGTATTGCTGACTATACCGGAAGTAAGAAGAAATTTATGAAGTTTTTCTGTTGGATGGGAGGTTTATCTGTAGCAGCATTGTATTTTTTTGAAGGAGTAGATACCGTATGGGTAGGTATTTTGTTTACTATTTTAGCAAGTATAGGTTTTTGGGCAAGTTGGGTTTTTTATAATGCATATTTACCAGAAATAGCATTTCCTGAACAACAAGATAGAGCAAGTGCTAAAGGTTTTATTCATGGATATGTAGGTTCTATAATTTTATTATTAATAAATTTAGGAATGATTATGTTTCCAGAGGTATTCGGTTTTGATATAAGTATAAGTGAATATATAAAGGCAAATGGAACTGAATTAGAAATTGGAAAAGCAATAGATGAAGCAAAGGGAATAGCTTCCTCAAATGCGTCAAGGTTTTCTTTTGTTATGGTTGGTATTTGGTGGATTGGATTTGCACAAGTAACTTTTCGTAAATTACCAGACGATATTTATAACAAACAACCTGATAATGATTATATATGGAAAGGGTATAGGGAGTTACAAATTGTTTTTAAAGAAGTCTTAAATTATCCTGTATTAAAACGTTTTTTATTAGCTTTTTTCTTCTTAAGTATTGGAGTGCAAACGATTATTTTAATGGCAGCAATTTTTGGATCTTCCGAATTAGGGTTAGAGTCTACAAATATGATAGCTACTATTTTATTAGTACAAGTAGTTGCAATATTTGGAGCATTTTTCTTTTCTAGATTTTCTGATAAATATGGTAATTTTACAGCCTTAAAAGTTACAATTGCTATATGGATGTTAGTGTGTTTTGTAGCATTTATGTTAGATAAGAAACAAGAAAATGTAACACTTTATTTTTACGGATTAGGAGGTATACTAGGTTTAGTGCAAGGTGCAATTCAATCATTAACACGATCTACATATTCTAAATTATTACCAGAAACAGAAGACCACGCTACCTATTTTAGTTTTTATGATGTTACTGAAAAGATAGCGATAGTTATAGGAATGTTCTTATTTGGATTGTTAAATTCAATTACAAATTCAATGCAATGGAGTGTACTTTGTTTAGCTGTTTTCTTTTTAATATCATTTATTATTTTAAGTACCTTAAAGAAAACAAAGTATGTAGCATAATTTTATAGCTTCATATCTTCAAATACATTTTCAGAATGTTCGTATCGTTTGGTGCTTTTTTGCCAATGATAGCTAGCTGAAATAATTACATTTAAAGCATCAATGTATTTTAAAACAATAGGTTGGTGCAATGGAACTAATGAAATACATTCTTGAGATGTTTCTTGTAAAGTAGCTTCAAATTCAGAATGAATAGCATTTACTTTAGTAATTGATTTATCTACAGCATCATGATAATTAGTAGCTTCGTTACAAATAAGATATGCATTAATTAAATTGTAATTACTATGTTTTTCTTTGGCATAAGAGAATAAATCATTAGATAAAGCTCCAATTAAAGCACATTGTTCTCGTAATTTTATTATTGAAGGAACCTTGTTTATTATTTCTGGAGATATATAAATTGAATGGACGTATTCAATCAAGTCTATTACAGGAAACATTCCTCCAGTATATAGCCTTATAGCAATATATTCATCAACAGTTGTGTAGGGAATAGCTTTTAAAGAGTAAGTCAAATGTTCGGCTATTGATTGTGTGTATTTATTAAAAAAATAAGAAGGGCTGTCTTTTTTTATAACATCACTTATATAAGATATTGATTTGTAAAGCCTATCAATTTTAGAGTTAGAACTACATTTATATTGTGTTTTTCCTGTCCATATATCGAATATCATTTTAAAATCAGCTTGTATTCCATTACTAGTATCTTCACCAAAAAAATCATCAATAAAATATAAAACATCATAGGTTACAACAGCATTAATCATTTTATTTATAGGAGCATTAATGTATAAATAATTAGTCATTGTTGTGTGATGTTTGTATAAATCATCATCAATAATACCCATTTTTTTTGATATAGATTTTGCTTCTTTTAATATAGTTGTAGCTTCCTTATGTTTTTTAAGTTCTGTGTTTGATATTGTTAAGCAGGTAGATGTAAATTTCATAGTTTTTTTGTATTCAAAATATATTTAATTCAATCTTTTAAAAATATATTAAAATGATTGAACGAGTAGAAATACTTTCCGAACTGTACATTATACTTTCTAAACGTTAAGAAAAAAAACAAATAATTACTATTAAAAGTAAAAATGTGTTTTTATAAGTTAATCTATGTCGTTAAAAATTAGTAGGTTCTGTAAATTCAACCCATCTTTTGGTAATGGGGTGATTAAAACCTATTTTTTCGGCATGTAAATGTAATCTATTAGAAGAGGTTCCATATAAATCATCTCCAATAATAGCTGTATTTAAACCTAAGTTGTGTGCTGCATGAACACGTAATTGATGTGTACGACCAGTAATAGGATAAAAATATACTTTTGTTTTATTGTTGTTAACTTCAATTACTTCCCATTTCGTACGAGCAGGCTTTCCATGATCATTGCAAACTAATTGTTTTGGCCTATCATTTAAATCTACTCTTAAAGGCAAGTTAATTTCACCTTTTTTATTTGTTAGTATACCATCTAATAATGCAACGTATCGTTTTTTTATTATTCTATTTACAAATTGAACTTGTAAAGCTTTATATATTTCTATATTTTTTGCAATTAGTAATATACCAGACGTAGCCATATCTAGGCGATGCACAACTAACGGACCAGTAGCATTAGGAAACATTTTTTTTATACGAACATATACAGAGTCCTGAATCTCTTTTCCAGGTACAGATAACAATCCGCATGGTTTATTAATTACCATTAAAGAATCATCTTCAAATATAATTTTTAGCTCTTTTTTTTCTTGATGCTGTACTAATAAAGGATTTTCATTAACATTTAAACCTTTAAGCATATGATTTAAAATAGGTTTGCATTTGGTAGTACATGCAGTGTAATAATATTTGTGTTTTCGAACGGCGGTAGTTAATGGTTTTCCCCACCAAAATTGCGCCATACAAATAGGAGTGAAGTTGTGTGAAAAAGCATATTGTAATAATTTAGGAATGCAACAATCACCTGAATTATTAGGAATATTTTGTGCAGAATCGTTAAATATATCTAATAAATTCTTAGCTTCATTTTTAGTATTTAAAAACAGGTATTGTTTAAGTATTTGTTGTTTACCTGATACTGAAACAGCTATTAATTCTTCTTCTAATTGAATTATTTGCTGGCTATATTTGGTGTATTCTTTTTTTAAAGAATCTATTTTATTATTTAAATAAACTTCATATTCATGAATATAAAACTCCTCATTTATATTAAGTTGATTGTGCTGTTTCCCTTGTTTTTTTCTATCTTTTCTTCGTTCTTTAATTTTCGTTTGTTCTTCAACTATTAAAGACTCATGTTGTAATTTCTTTTTAAGATACTTTTTTTTAGTATTTAAGTAAGGGACACTATTTTTTAAATTATCAAGTACTTGATTAATCTGTTTGTGTTTTTCGTTTACTTGTAATAAAATACGTTGTTTACTTAAAACATCATAAACTGGTGGAACAAAATGATTATGTGTTGTGCTTTCTGAAATCTGACCAGAAAAAGCCGCTAAATAACCTAAAATACCTTTACTATTTTTAACAACTAAAACCCCAAACATTTTACCTGACGCGTTTTTGTTATCGGTATCATCTAAACCGAAGTCATGAGAGAAATCTGTTTGTTTTTTTAAATATTCTTGTAACTCACTTGCAGCTATTTTAGCTATTGAATCTGGAGTGTAATTATATGGATAATCAAAGTTATTTGGTAAAGTAAATGAGTTTACCTCATTTGTAAAAGAAATGAACTTATTCATAATTTAAAAAGAAAAAAGTGTTGCTTTCACAACACTTTATAATATTAACAGTTATAAATTTTATCGTATAAGTCTTTATAAATTTCTTTAATAATTTTACGTTTCATTTTCATGGTAGGAGTAAGGTGGCCTCCATCAATAGACCATTCTTCTGGTGTTAATTCAAAACGTTTAATTTGTTCCCATTTTCCAAATTTTGAATTACAAAGAGAAACCTCTTCTTGAATACGTTCAATTACTTTTGGATTATTTATTAAATCATCGTTAGTCTTAAAATCAAGATCATGTCTTTTTGCCCACTCTCTCACAAAACTGAAGTTTGGCTGAATTAAGGCTGCTGGCATTTTTTCACCTTCACCAATAACCATAATTTGTTCAATAAAACGTGATTGCACTAATTCTCCTTCTAATAATGGCGGAACTACATATTTCCCTCCAGAAGTTTTAAACATTTCTTTCGTACGACCAGTAATTTTTAAGAAACCATCTTTAGATACTTCTCCTTTATCTCCTGTATAAAAGTAGCCGTCTTTAATAACTTGCGCTGTTTTTTCTGGATCTTTGTAATAACCAAGCATTACATTAGCTCCTTTTACTAAGATCTCACCTGTATCTGCAAATTTTAAATCTATTCCATCGATTACTTTACCAACAGTTCCGGGTCTAAAACCATTATTACGAACATCATTTACACTAATAACAGGCGATGTTTCAGTAAGACCATAGCCTTCCATAACAGGCATACCTGCAGCGGCGAACATTCTTGTTAAACGTGGTTGTAATGCGGCTGAACCTGAAACCATTAATTTTAATTCTCCTCCTAAAGCAGCTTGCCATTTAGAGAAAATTAATTTACGAGCAATACTTAATTGTTTTTCATACCACCATCCGTTAGCGCCGTATGGTTCGTATTTAAGACCTAAATCGATAGCCCAAAAGAATAACACCTTTTTTATACCTTTTAAATCAGTTCCTTTAGTGTATATTTTATCATAAATCTTCTCATATAACCTGGGTACAGCAGTCATTACGTGAGGTTTTATTTCTTGCGCATTTTCACTCAGTTTATCAATTGCCTCTGCAAAATATATAGAAACACCGCAATATTGATATAAATATAATATCATACGTTCAAAAATATGACAAATAGGTAAAAAACTTAAACCACGCTCTTGTCCATATAATAATGGTACTCTTTTTTCACTAGATAGTACGTTAGAAACAATATTTCCATGAGAAAGCATTACACCTTTAGGTCTTCCGGTAGTACCAGAAGTATAAATTAAAGTAGCTAAACTATCTGAAGTAACCGCTTTTTTACGCTCTTCAACTTCATTCTGATTACTTTTATCTTTACCTAGTTCTAAAATTTCTTTCCAATTTTTTTCACCAACTATATCATTAAACGTAAATACTTCTTTAACTTTTGTATTTCCTTTAATTTTATTCAACTTTTCTAAAATAGCTTCATCAGAAACAAAACAATAAGTAGCCTCAGAATGATTTAAAACATACTCATAATCTTCTTTAGAAATTGTAGGGTAAATAGGTACATTTTGTGCACCTGTTTGTAAAATACCGATATCACAAATATTCCATTCAGTACGGTTATTTGTTGAAATTACAGCAATCTTATCATTAGGTTGTACACCTAAACGTAACAAACCTCTACTAATAGTGTTTGCTTTATCAATATATTCGTTAGTAGATATTGATTTCCATTCACCATCGTATTTGGTTGTAAATGCTTTTTTTAAATTGTAAGTTTCTTGTTGATAATAGGGAAAGTCAAAAAGACGGGTAATTTCAATCGACATATGTTCATTTATTTTGCGTCTTGCAAATTAGGGAAAATAGCTTGATTTCACAAGTTTAACCTTAGTGGTTGATTTATTGCGGGTTATATATTTTTTTGCTTAAATCAGTGTATTTTTCTAATATAATCTTGCGTCTCATTTTTAATGTAGGCGTTAAATGTCCTGCAATAGTTGTCCATTCATCAGGTGTGATTTCGAAACGTTTTATTTGCTCCCATTTTCCGAATTTCTGATTATAATAGTCAATTTCTTTTTGAATTCTATTGATTAATATCTGATCTGTTGAAAAATCATTAATTATATGATTATGTTTTTTAGCCCATTCGTTAACAAAATTGAAAGAAATTTGAATAATAGCTGCTGGCATTTTTTGACTTTCACCAATAACCATAACTTGCTCAATAAAACGAGATTTTTTTAATTCGCTTTCTAAAACAGCAGGAGCTATATATTTTCCTCCAGAAGTTTTAAATATTTCTTTTTTTCGATCAGTAATTTTTAAAAACCCCTCTCCATCTATCTTTCCAATATCGCCAGTATGTAAATAACCATCTATAATAGTCTCGTTTGTTTTTTTACGATCTTTATAGTATCCCATCATAACGTTAGGGCCTTTCACCAAAATTTCTCCATCATCTGCAATTTTAACAGAAACATCGTCAATAACTTTCCCTACACTACCAATTTTAAAGCCTTTATTACGCATATCTGTGACTGATATGGCAGGTGATGTCTCCGTCATTCCGTATCCTTCAAAAATAGGGATTCCTGCCGCTGTAAAAACTTTAATTAATCGAGGTTGCATAGGAGCACTTCCGGCAATCATAAAATCTAAATTACCACCTAAAGCTTGCTTCCATTTAGAAAAAATAAGTTTTCTTGCTATTTTTAATTGCATTTCATATAGCCAACCATTCGCTTTATAAGGTTTGTATTGTTCACCTAATTTTAAAGCCCAAAAAAACAATTGTTTTTTTAAGCCAGATAAACCACTTCCTTTATCAACAATTTTATCAAATACCTTTTCCAATAGTCTAGGTACTACAGCCATAAAATTAGGTTGTATTTCACGAAGATTATCACCAATTTTGTCAATACTTTCTGCAAAATGAATTTCAAAACCCATATACTGGCAATAATAAGATGCTGCTCTTTCAAAAATATGAGAAATAGGTAAGTAACTCATGGCAATGTTTTTATTGTCATGTAAATTTATATGTTTGCCAACAGCAAAAACATTACTCACAATATTTTGATGAGAAAGCATTACACCTTTTGGTGTTCCCGTAGTACCAGATGTATAAATAATAGTCGCTAAATCAGACGGTTTTACATTGTTTTTTAAATTAGAAACTTGTTTTTGTAACATACTATCGTTACCTAAAGATAAAAAAGAGTCCCAGCTATAATCAGTTGATATTTCTTCAAAAGTAAAAACATTTTTTAGTTGCGTTTTGTCTTTTATAGCCATTACTTTCATATACAAATCACTGTCTGAAACAAAACAATAAATACTATCAGAATGATTTAAAATATAAGCATAATCGTTTTCAGAGTAAGTAGGGTATAAAGGAACATTTATTGCACCTATTTGCATAACTCCAATATCTAATAGATGCCATTTAGGTTGGTTTGTAGCGGTAATAACCGCTATTTTATCTCCTGGTTTTACACCCAGTTTTAATAAAGCAAGACTTATTGTATTCGCTTTATTTATATACTCTTGTGTAGTTATGCTTTTCCATTTTCCTTCTTCTTTAGATACCAAGCATTTTTCTTGTGGGTAGTGTTTTAATTGATGGTATGGAAAATCAAAAAGACGTGAAATTTTAGTAGACCTATGCATTTGGGGGCGTTTTGCATAAATCTATAAAAAAAATATGATATGTAATTATTTAAATTCTTTAAAGTGTTGTAATCGGGTATTTTATTTTTTAAGCATGTGTGTGCTATTAATAAACTAAGAGATAGAGTTTATGTATTTAATCGTTTTTTCATTAAATACAGTTGCTTTTTCAACATTAACAACATGCCCACATTTTTGTAAAACAACCAAAGTGGCATTTACATGTTTTTCTACAATATTCTTTATAGATGGTAAAAACAAATGGTCTTCATCTCCCATAATATATAATGTAGGTATTTTAAGGTCTTTCATTCGAAATAATCGTAATAATGGATTAATTTCTGCCGTTAACTTAAACCAACGTATAAATTCTTTTTGATATAGTTTCTTTGCCTCATTAACAAATAATAAACGTGAATCTTTATGATTTTTATTAGGCATAATTATAAAAGCAAATAGCTTGTATAATAGCATATAGGGTACTACCGATTTAAATAGATTACCTACAAAGATTAAAAAACGAGAGCGCAAGTTAAACTTAATAATTGCACCACCCATAATCATACTTTTTACTAAGTTTGGTTTTTTCTCAGCAAGGTTTCTAATTAAAATAGTACCTAAAGAAATACCAACAAAATGCGAATTTTTAATTTTTAAATGATCTATAACCTCTACAATATCTTCTGTAATAGCATCAAAAGTGTACTTTTTATCAAAAGGTGATTTTATAATAGATTTACTATCTCCATGCCCACGTAGATCTAAAATTAAAACATTAAAATGCTTCTTAAAATCTCTAAGTTGCTTGTACCATATACTACTGCTTCCGCCAGCACCATGCACAAATGTTACCCATTGATTAGATACAGCGTGCTCATAAGAATAGTAGTTTAACAAATTAAAAAATATTTTAAATTCAGGCAAAAGTAAATTAATAAAACAACTTTACTTATTATTTTTTTTATAGAATTAATTAAAGAGTACTAAAAACAGAAAATATATTCACATACAAGTTCTCCTTTTTTACTGTTAAGTCTACTAAAATTAGAACATTTTTTGTAATAAAGTGTTTTCAATTCCGCTCTAAATAGATAAAAAATAAATAGGCCTACTCTCGTTCCTAAAATTAATACGCTTAAGGGTTTTTCTTGCTTAAGAATTAGATATAATCTTAATATAGCTACTGTAAATATTTAGTTAGCTGCCAATTGTTAGTTAATTAAGTAAAAGAATAATGAACCTAAAACTAATTAAGATGAATTTAATTTCAATTATTTTACCTGTAATAGATCAAATGAAAGATTCACATCTAAAAACGCAATTAACTACTTATTTTCCTTTGCAAGAAGAAAAATTTTCGATGATAGAAGCTTCTTTTAAATCGTTAACTATTCAAAAGCAACATAAAGAAACACTTAATTCGTTTTTTAAAAGTTGGAGTCAGACAAATAATAGTGCCATGACAGTTGCTGGTTTAAGTAATAGAATGACCATGCTTATTCACAAAAATAAAGAAGTTAAAAGTGAACACGATTTATTTAAATCGGTGGCGAGTCTTAATAGAATTGTAGATGAAGATTTAGCTGTGGTTGGTCGAGTTTTACATTCAAAATTATTTTATACCATGGCTACTAATATTGCAGGAGATGATTCTTGGCTTTCAAACAAGTATTTAAGTACTGAGGCAATTGCTTTTAAAGCTTGGAAAGATAAAAATTCTCTTAGAAATAAAGATATTATGATTGGTTTATTAACAACATTAGTTCATGAAATATATACGCATGGTGAGGTTGAGTTTATTATTCCATTATTTGAAAATTGGTTAGCAAAAGAAAGTGATTTGTCAGCAGAAGAAATTGATGTTTCGTTAGCTTGGATAAGAGTTCATTGTGGCCCAACAGAGAAAGATCATTTCTTTCATGCCGTAGATGCTGTAAATTCTTACGCAAAGGCTTTTGAAATAGATATTAAGCAATATGATTTAAAACAAATAATTGAAGATTATTTAGACTTAAAATCATCGGTAATGAATGTGCTAAATAAAGAGGTCTTAGTAGCAGCTACTTTTTAACTAAATAAAAATTGTATGATAAGAAGTTCGTTTAAACAGAAAAAAGCCGAAGACTATTCCATCTTAAATAAAGAAGTAAATCAAGAAGGTTTTACTTTTTTATTAAAAGAACAAATAGGTGCTATTTCACATGATTTAGAAAAGTTTTTGGTTAGCCCAATAATGATAACTACTATTGAAAGAAACAAGTATTCTCGCTTAAGTAGTTTACTTAATGAAGTATTTGAAAAGGTAGTATTAAATTACTTTAAAGATAAAGATATTCGAGAAACATATCGTTTAGATGCTGGGTTAGAATCAATTTTAAAACTAACAGAAGGTATTCCTTATAAAGTTGGTATGTATCGTCCTGATTTTATTTTTAATAAAAGAGGAGAACCAAAAATATGTGAGATAGGTTGTCGATATCCCATTAATGGTTGGATGATTAGTTATCATGTAAATGAAGTGCTAAGTAAGTTAGAAGTATTTACTAAGCATAGTAATGTAATACCAGAACAATTAGACTTTATACCAACTATTTTAAACGATTTAGATATAAATAAGACCTTGTTTTACGTACATGATAAAGAAAAAGGGACAGAAGTACATTCCTTTTTTAAGAAGTTATCAGAAAAAGGTTTTTCTATAGCTGATATATCATTTAACGATTTAAAACTTGTAAATAATGAGTTAGTAGTAAATGATGAAATAGCTGTACAGTTTATTTTAGAGGTGGATAGAGAGGAACTTAAAAACAAGGATCCTAAAATTTTAAAAGCTTTAATAAAAGCTGATGCCTGTATAAATGACCTACGCTCTATTATTTTGGTACATGATAAACGCATTCTTTCTGTTTTATACAATGAAGCGATTATGACTAAATATATTAGTGAAGAAGATTATGTTTTTTTTAAGCAATTTTTGATTCCGTCATTTACCTTAAACTCAAAAAAAATAAGAGACCAACTAATTAACTCTTCTCATAATAATTGGATTTTAAAAAGAAGTAGTGGTGGTAGAGGTATAGGAATGTATGAGAAAAATAATTGTTCAGAAAGCCTTTGGAAAAAGGTGGTTACTGAGCAGTGGGCTGATTATATGGTTCAGGAATACATCAGTCAAAAAGAATTGAGTATAAGCTATAAGGGAGACAAACAAACAATAAATGTTGTAGGTATGTTATTGGCTTATAATGAGCAGTCTTTTGGATTAGGAATCTATAGAGGTTCAACAGAGAGTATTATAAATGTACATAGTGGAGCTTATGTCTTTCCGAGTGTAGTAGCTATTTAAAAGAATGAAATTTTCAATTGTAATACCCTTATATAATAAGGCGCTGTATATTAAAGAAACCCTACAATCATTAGTTGATCAAACAAAGTTGCCTTATGAAATTATTATTGTAGATGATAAAAGCACAGATAATAGTTTACATAAAGTAAAAACGTTTTTTAAAAATCTTCCTTTACATTTAAAGAAGATAAAAGTTAAAATTATTGAGTTAGATAAAAATAACGGAATAGGATATACGAGAAATAGCGGTTTTTTAGCAGCAACAGGTGATGTTGTTAGTTTTTTAGATGCAGATGATTTGTATACCAATGATTTAATAAAGGCTGCAAATGTTTTAATGTCATCTTATAGTATCGATTTTTTAATACTAGGAATTCAATTTTTTCCAAGTAATGAAATCCTTCCAAAAATTAATAAGATAAAAAATGAGCTTACTCAAATCTCTTCTGTTATTTCTGTTACTTCAAATGCGTATTGTATTAACGAGCCATTAAAGTTAATTACTTCTACTAATTTTTATATGGGAGTAGGAAGTAATGTTATGTTAAGAAGAACACAAGGAACAGCTATAAGTTTTACAGAAGAGCCTATTATTTATGAAGGAATAGATTATTGGTACAGAGTATTGCGAAGTGTACTTACAAAAGGAAACAGCAAAGTAGGTTTACTAATGGGAGCGCATTTAAAAGTAAGAGAAGTATTTGGAAGTGCCTCAAGAAAGCGATATAATAATTGGAGTGAAATAGATTATCCGCCAGTACTTACTAGATTTAAAAGTAGTACAGATTATTATGATAAAAGATTAAAAAGAGTGGTGGCTACACGTTGGATAAACCATGCTTTGTTAAGTATTAACTCTTTAAATCAGAAAATAATATTCATTTTAAAATATAAAGTGTTGTTTTTTAAAACGCTGCCATATTTTTTGATGCATAAATTAAAAAAATAAGGAAAGTTATGATAAACGAAAAACTTACTTCACATTTTGCTATTGTAAAAAAATCTGAGTTGTTTAAAGAGCATTATAAAAACGTAAATGAAATATCAGAAATTGTTCCTTTAGAAAAAAATGAATTACGAGAGGTCTTAAAAAAATATTTTAACCTTCAAAGAGAAACCAAAGGAGTTTATTTAGTGCGTTCTGGCGGTTCCTCTACAAAACCACTTATTTTTCCTGTAGACATACAAGAAAACTTATATCAGCGTAAATTATTAGCCATCGAATTAGTAAAATACGGTATGTTTTCTTCAAAAACGATCGCTATCAATTTATTTAGTTATAAAGGTATGTATCGTACAGCCGCTATTGTAGATGATATTTTAGAAAAATGTGATGCGACAACGATATCTTTAGGAGCAGCTTCTTCATTTGAATTGGTGTTTAATTCAGCCACACAATTTAAAGCAAATATGCTTATGGGAACGCCTTCTAAACTTACGTTGCTTGCTAAGTATATAATTGATAATAAACTGAATTTAGTAATAGAAAATATAATGTATGCTGGGGAGTTTTTATTAGCATCACAAGCTAAATTATTAAAAAAGGCTTTTAAAAATAAAAAGATTTATTCTTTATATGGATCTGCTGAAACGGGTATTTGGGGATGGTCAACTTATTCTGAAAAAGAAACCTCTTTTGAGGTATTAGATGCTGTTATTATAGAAATTGATAAAAAAAATGAACAAAGTAGTGGAGCAGTAGTTGTAACCAATTTACTAAGAAAGCGTTTTCCTGTTTTTAGATATTTAATGGGCGATGTTGGGCAATTAAACTATGTAAATGATAAGCGTACTTTACTATTAAAAGCTAGAGTAGCTACTTCTTTTTCGGTAGATGCTGAAGCTTATTTTTTAGATGATTTTAATTGGCTTCTTGAGTTTGTAGATCGTTATCAAATTCAAATAGCTGTAAAATCAATAGTAAAAACGGAGATTACTTTTTTATTGATAGCTGAAAACCAGTTATTAAAAACTGAAATAAGAAATAAATTAAATCAGATTTTTGATGTAAACGCCGAGATTATTACTCTTTCTTTAAATTTTGTAGAAGAATCTGACTTATATATAAACAACACCACCTCAAAAACACCAACATTTGTTGATTTTAGAAATTAAAAACTTTAGTATTAAAGATAAGAAAAAGGTGTCAGTTCGAGTGAAATTCTGGAATAATTTAGTATCGATAACAACATTTTTCGTTTATAAATTATATTTCTCGATACAATTTTCTATCTAAAATCACTCGAAATAACAATTTAAAAGTCAAAATTTTTATATAAAAATCACGTTAAAGTAAGTATCTTTAAATAGTAACCAAACCAACTAACATTTTATGAAACTAAAAGAAATATTAATGCTGTTATTAGTTATAACGCTAGTTAATTGTAACGGTAAGAAAAAAACAAAAGTTGCTACTAAAAAAAGTAAAGTAGCATTACAACAACAAGATTCGGTAGTTTTTAGCTTTACTTTTTTAGGCTGTAACAGGGTAGATAGAAAACAAGAAGGTGATAGTACTGCAACCAATGCTTCTACAGCGAATTTAACTGCAATGAAACGAATTTGGACAGAAATTGCTGCTTTAAAACGCAAACCAGATTTATTTTTCTTTTTAGGAGATATGGTTTTGGCAGAATCGACCACCACTAAATTAGAAAACCAGTTAATAGCATGGAAAAAATTATATTACAATACCGATTTTAGTCCTATTAGTACTTCAAATATAGAAATGGTTGCCATACCTGGAAACCATGAAATGTTGTATTGGCATGATTATAATGTACCAAATCATGATGAATGGCCTTTAAAAGGAGCTACTGAAATTTGGATGGAGCACATGGCTGAATATATGCCTAAAGATAGAGCGATTGTAAAAGGAAAAGATAGTATTAATAACCAAATGACTTTTGCTTTTACTCGTAAAAATATAGGGTTTGTATTAATGAATACTGATACTTATAATGCGCCGACCAAAGATAATCCTTATGGCTTAGAAGGACAGATTCCTACAGATTGGATTGTTAAAAAAGTGGAGGAATATAAGAGTAATCCTAAAATTGACCATGTTTTTGTATTAGGGCATAAACCATATTATGTAAGTGGTAAACCCGAAACTGGGCACGCTGGTTTTCCTGAAGGGCCTGTTTTATGGCCAAAATTGGTTGAAAATAGGGTAGTAGCAATGTTATCGGCACATTTACACGATTATCAACGAATGCAACCAGGTAATGAAGGCACGTATCAGGTAATTGCAGGAAATAGTGGAAGTCCTGGTTCTGCTACGTTTTTCGGCTATTCTAAAATTGATATTATGAGTAATGGCGAAATTAAGTTAAGCTCTATTGGTTATGATAAAGGGGATCCTTATTATAAAAGGATGCCAGAGAGTCCATCTACAATTAGAGATCAAACAGTATTAACTTGGAAACAAAATGCAAATCCGTATAAAAATAATTAAGGGCTGATCATAAAGTTTTATTTATCTATTTATAAAAAAAATATAAGCTCAAAAAATATTGAATGATATTCTTTGAGCTTAGTTTTTATTGTGTGGAATTAATGAAGAATTTGTTTGTTTTTATCTTAGTTCTTTGTTATGTGTAGTTTTTTATTTAATCCCTGAATATTTCTGGCATATATTTTAGAATTAGACCAAGGTGCACATTTATACGTGTACTTACAAGATGACCTAATTTATCATTATTATCTTTATAATGTTCTATAATAATTGCAGATAAAAGTTGTTTTTTTTCTTTTCTAATTTTATCTCTATAAAATGGATGTGTTGATGTTCCTTGAGCTTTTATTATTGCACCTCCGCTCATACCTCTTGGTATTGGACTTGTTTTCCATTTTTTATCCATTAAAATTTGATTTTCATGACTAATGACTAATTGAGTTTCAGCTTTGTATCCATATTGAATATAATCAGGTATTTCGACTGATGGGTAAGTACTAATTCTTGCTGTTAATTCATTTTTAGATAAGTTAGAATCTTTATTCCTGAATCCAGTGGCTATAAAAATAGGTCTTATATTGATGTCTTCTACTATACTTTTATCCATATCATTGAACGTAATTGCTATTTTTTTTAAACCTTGACTAATGTTATTTTTAATATGAAATACAGTTGCATCATGCATATCAATTTGTTCTTCTTTATTTCCAGTAGTAAATCTTTCTCCAGTTAAAGGTTCTATAAAATTATTTTCAGGTGAACCAGTATAGATAGTTTCAGATTCAAATCCATTAAATACATGTGTTGCACTAAAAATAAAAAAATGTTTTTTAATTTTAACAAGAACACCAGAACCAACTTGTTCTGGTTTTCTTTTTTTTATTTGATGAGCTTTTGTTTTAGGTATAAAAGCAATTGGAATTACTGCTTTTTGAATATTTTTTTCAATATTTAATGCTAATTCCGTTTCATCTTCATGAATTTTAATAGCAATTTTAAATATAGGGTCGTTTAAATCAAATTTTGTTTTCATTTTTAATTATACCTAACGGTTGGTATAAAAAACGTAGGGCAGATTATAAGCACATTCGTTTCGGTTTATTACTTAGCTAAATATAAATATTTTGCTTTTATTTTTTCTCTTAAATACCAAATTTTATATTTAGCGAACTTTATAAATATGCACAGAACTTTTGGTTTAGCACTTATTAGCCATGTTTTATACACTTCTTAAGTTAGCAATTTAATAAAAAGGTTAAATTTAATGAGGAATTTGTTTGGTTTTTACCTCAGTTCTTTGTTGCCAAATGTTATTTTTATTCTTCATTTCGGTTATCAATGCTCTTTTTCATTTTAAAAATTATATCATCTATTAATATTCTAGTTTTTTTTCCGAAATCTTTTTTGTCACTTGTTCCTTTTGCGTCACTAAAGTCAGAAAGTAATTGATTTAGAATATCGTATGTTGCTGTTGTTTCTAAATCAGTTGTTTGTTCAATCATTTCTCTGTTTTCATTAAAATGAAAAATAAAGTTTTGTAAGCTTTCCGAGTCTTTACCAAATTGAACTCCTACTAAACTTTTATTTGATTGAGCAATTGAATACTTTCCAAAAATTTGTTGTGTTTTTTTTGCCTCAAACAAAATTCCAGTTAATGAAGTTGTTTTTTGTTTTTTCAAAACTTCATTTTTTGCAGATTCAGCAAGTTTGGCAGAAGAAACAGCTTCGTTTTTTGCCTTTATTGCAAAATATGCTCCAAATATTGAAGCAAATGAGCCTAGAACACCAATTATTATTACGATAATGTCCATAATGTGATTAATAGGCTTTAATTGCTAAAAGCTCTTTTACATTTTCCTCTGTTAATTTATATGTGTAGTCAATTTTAAATTCCTTCCATTTTTCTACCATTTTTCTATATTTTGGAATTAATCTCATATGACTATTATAATATCCATTTGTTGATTCTTGTATTTCTCCAAATCTGTCTAAATCTTCTATGAAGTATTTTGTATATGACATATACATTGTTTCATTGTTTCCGTCAAAACCAGGGAATGTAACAGATTCAATAGTGAGGTCGGAGTCTTTAAATTCACGGACAGAAAAATGAAGAGCGGCATACATATCTAAAACTTCGAGGACAAATGAACATTCTTCTGTAGTCAAGCCTTCTGAAAGATGCTCGGTTATCCAGTCGTAATGTAATTGATAACCATGTTCGATAGCTTTTCGATGATTAGCATAATATTCCTGTTCATCGGGATATAGTTTTTCTAAAATGCTTAATTGAAATGATAGTTGTAATCTTTCTTTTATGTTTAGTTCCATTCGGTTTTGTTTTAATAGTTGGCAGCGTTGTTGTATATGGTTTGTTGCGTGGTTTAAGCAATTAATTTAGTAAATAATTACTGACCAAGAAAGTCCGCGAGGACTTTCGTTAGTAGGCAAGAAGCCAGCAATAAATTATATACGGTGTTGTGCATAATTTTATTCTACTATAAATCTAAAATATCCAATCGGAACCTTTCTTACATAACCATTTTCATCTTCAATTATAGCAACAGTTCTACTAAACCATCCACCTGTTCCTCCTGTCAAAAAAGGGGAATCAGCAAAAGTATGAAAGTGGCCATCGAAAGATTGAACTTCATTTGAATCAAAGTCTTTATGAGCTGAAACTCTTACTTTTCGTAAATTGTTTTTGATATCCATTTTATAATTCTTTATCTGTAAGTTTTCAATTATTTGGTTACTTGGAAAATCCCAGTCATTGAATTTATTTTTTAAAGCGTGATATACTTTATTTGGGATGTGTGTTCCAGAATATCCATCGTGTCCACTTCCATCTTTATTAATAGATAATATTTCATTTTCCTTTTTGTAAACGTGCAAGTGATATTGACCTGTAGGATTATGAGGTTGATGTTTTTTGTATGAATAATTACCGATTAAACTTGTTCCTTTTACTTTAGCCTCTAAAATTAAATTCTCGTTTTCCGTCTCAACTGAATGAACAAAAACAAGATATTCGTCTACTTCAATTAATTCTGTTTTCATTGTGTTAAATATGTTTTTTATAACTCATATATGTTTAGAGTACTATTTTATATGTTAATATTTTCAATGTCTTCAGAAAACCATTTTTTTATTAATTCAATACTTTCCATTACAGAGCTTCTTGTGAGATATAAAGAAATTACTAATTCATTAATTATTATCTCATTTTTATCGTAAGTGTCAATTAAAAGAGTTTTAGAGTTCCACGCTTGTAAAAGTTTTATGTCAGAGTAGTTTTCAAGTTCCTTTGGGTTTTCTTGTACAATTCTTAATCCTTTACGTTTATTAATATTTACATAGCTATAAATAGGATTACCATCATAATAACTTTTTCCTTTGTCGTTTTTATTTGTAACATAGTTACTTTCAATTAAAAATTTTTCGTCCAATGCTTTTTGAAGCTTTTTTTTCCAGTAGCCAACATTAAGATTATAATTTCTTTTGTCTTCTAAAAATTTTTGATATAATATTTTTTCTTCTGCCATAACTGAATAATATTAATTGTCAATAAAAGCAATACCTGCTCGAATTTCAACATCAACTCTAATAGACCTATTTTGTGGGCTATTAGGAAATGTTTTTATTATCAAACTTTGACCTATTACACTATGTCCATTTGAAGGTGATTGGTGCACAAAATTCTCTGCTTTTACAAATGCGTTAACCCTTTCGTTTAATTCACGATTCGATAATTGATTTCTTAAATCAGTAATTAAATTTTGGCCATCTTGTTTATTAACATCAAGGTTAGTATTCCAAGGTTCAGACCTCTCTAATCCATTTCCTTGAGCTTGAAATCTTCCTCTATTATCCATTTTTCTTAAATTATGCACAACAACAACAATATAGTTACCTTAGTAACTATATATCTCATATAAGACGGGTATAGTTACCATGGTGATCATATATCGCTTATATAATTGTAGTTTTTTAATGTATTATATGCGTGATATTATTCTTTTATTAGTTTTTTTAGACGAAATAAAAGAAACTTTTACATTTTTATTTTTCTTTGCCAAAAGTAACTTATGAAAAACAAAAAAGTGACTAAAAAACCGTAATATAAGTATGGTTTTACCTTAAATTATATTACAAATTTGGTGTAAAAATAAAGAGCTAGGAGAGAAAAAGCATTAGCGTTTGTTATTTTGATATAAGTAAAGGATATATAAGTATAAGTGTTGTTTTTTATTAGGTAAGAGCTAGAAGGTTTCAGTTTCAATATATTCTAATCGTCTCATATTTACTACCTACATTTTTTGTGTTTTCCTTTTATTTCTATAACTCCATTTAAGCCTAAGATTCCATAACGTTTTATTGCTTTTTCACCTTTGCGTATTTTTAGTTTCTTAACCTTGAATTTTTTCTTATCTAAAATATTCTTTAACGTTATGGCGTCTTTTTCAGATTTTAAAATTTCGTCATTTATAGCCGTCGCTAGTGCGAGCATCTTGCTCGTGACGGCATGACTAAGTAAAAAGTGCTAGGATATTAGAGATCAAACAGTATTAACATGGAAACAAAATGCAAATTCGTATAAAAATAATTAAGGACTGATTATAAAGTTTTATTTATCTATTTATAAAAAATATAAGCTCAAAAAATATTGAATGATATTCTTTGAGCTTAGTTTGTATTGTGTGGAATTAATGAATAATTTGTTTTTTTTACCTCAATTCTTTGTTGTAGTTAGTGTTTTGTTTTAATTTTTCTCTCTTAAGACCAAATCAAAAGATTTGGCGACTATTATAAAATAGACACAACCCTTTGGGTTAAACACTAATTTGCTCTATAGTATTACCTGCTGCTTTTTATTTAGTCGGTTTCTACAACTCACGAATTGTTCCAGAAAGAGGTATTATTTCTTTATCTATTTTTAAAAAGGAGTTTATAGTATTTTCTTTTAAATTAATTACTTGGCTAACACCTAATCCACCTTGTTCAATCCAAGAAACGAAGAGAGTATAGTTATTCAGTCGTTGTGTAGAATAGGTTTCATCTGCTTCTTCTCCTTTTTCATCTCCTTTTACACATTTCCAATGTAGTTTGTTTTCCGATTTAAAATTTAATTCATAAACAGAATTGCCATAATTATATTCAAGTGTTTTTCCAGATAAGGATATGATTTTTTCTGAAATACTTTTTTCCTCTTGAGTTATTTCAGCATTTTCACAAGATATGTTTATTATTAAAATCATAATTGCGAAGATTGCGTTTTTCATAATTTGTTTTTTTAAATGTTAGTTATTCGTTTTTTTAGCTTGCAAGTAACAACAATATATAGTTACCATGGTGATCATATATCGTTTATATAGTTGTAGTTTTCTAAGGTATTATAATTTGTTATATGCGTGATATTATTCTTTTTACTAGGTGTTTTTAGACGGAATAAAAGGAACTTTTACATTTTTATTTTTCTTTGCCAAAAATAACTTACGAAAAATAAAAAAATGAAGAAAAAACCGTAATATAAGTATGGTTTTACCATAGATTATATTATAAATTTGATGTGAAAATAAAAGCTTATCAGGAAAAAGAGTATGAATGTCTATAATTTTGATATAAGTAAAGGATAGATAGGTAAAAGTGTTGTTTTTTTATTGAGTAAGAGTTAGAAAGTTTCAGTTTCACTATATTCTAATGGTCTTATATTTATTACCTACATTTCTTGTATTTTCCTTTTATTTCTATAATTCCATATTACTCCAAGCTACATTACTTCGTTCATAGCTGTTAGGTACTATTTTTTTAACATTCACTTTCCAATGTTCCGTATGTAAAACCCATTCTATATCAAAATTAACATTCCAACGAGTTTTAACATGTTTTTTTGCAAAACCAGCACCACCTTTTACTTTAAGAAAAAAATATTGCCCCCAATTATTCCAAATCAAGTTATCAACTTTTTATGATAATCTTACTTTTCTGAATAAGTCCACGAAGAAGTTTCCATTGAGTTTAACCAAAAGTATCTCCATTTTTGTTTAATCATAATAGTTCCTCGGCTTTCTTCTATATGAATATCCATTCTATCTGTACTTTTTTTGTAATACGCCATAATCTTGGTTTTGTATTATTTGTAACAGCAAGCACTATATCCTGTGCGGATCTTCACCGTGGTTATTTACCCGAAGATAAGAATAGATTTGCTAATCCAAAAATGTTCCATTCGAAGTAAGAAAACCGTATTGGATATAGTGTGTGTTATATGCATTAATAATTTTTTCACGCCAATCACAATCATTTGAAACCAGCAAATGATTGTTTTATGTCACATTGGTAATAAACAAATAACTTTCAGTTTGTAATCTCCATGGTGTCTTAATACGAAATATCCGTCTGCGACGTTCCCTCTTACTACTTTTTTTATAGTCGCCGGAGTTTATATATACCGACCTGACGGAAATGTTTAAAAATCCATTGATATATTCTACAATAAAAGTGATAAAACCAATTTTGAATTCTTCATCATTGTTAGCTTCAATCATGCGTATTGCCTCCTTGCTTAAGCCTGTGAGAATGGAAGATATTTTACGAGATTCCTTCTTTCTTAAGTTAATATTGAATAACTGAGAGTAGAGTCTTTTGTTGAGATCACGCAGAAATCTATGCGCCCTGATAGTCGTGATATCTTCTGATACTTTTACAAATTTATTTGAGCCCAAAAGAATGGATTCGGTTACATGATAATTATAAATGGAGTAAGGTTGTCCTGTTCTAGGGTTATTAATTGCCGAAATAGCACGTAACATTGCTGCGTAAAACACTGTACAACGAGCAAATTCTTTTTGAATAGATTCGGGTAAGGGCTGGTTATGGGGTAAATTCGTCCGAATCAGGATGCTACCTGTTTCATCGAGTTGTTTATATATTGGTGATTTAATCATCAAATACAGGGATGCAGAACCCGCTAAAATTATTTCAGTGAGTATGAGAAAAAATAGCGACCTATTATGATAACAAGCCGCTACAAATTAGATTAATTATCTGAAGCAATCATACACCTTCCTTGACTTTTATCAATAGGTCTAATCAATTTCATTCTTACGTAGTTACCGAAATATCAAATGTTCCAGCACTGATTTGCGTTACTCCATCATCGAGCGTAATCATGATTGGCGCAGATATCGGGTCGGTACCAGTATACGTCATCTGGAAATCTATTCCGCTAGAATTCCAAATACTTGTAGCGAATGTAAGCGCAGGATTTGGTGGATTAATATTTATTGCTGATTTGCCAGTAACTAGTGTACCTAAGTACTGTCCAAAAATGGCATATTTCTTCGCCCCGCCTACAGTAAGCTTACCATCAGTAATTCGCGTTGGCTCATCAGGATTGGTAATATCAAAAACTCCGTCCACTTGTGGTTTGCGCTCAACAAGACCTTCAAGTTGCGTGATTAATTCCAAATAACTAGGGTCGTTCATACCTGAATTTAAATCACCGGCATATTGTTTAATAAATGCAGGAGGAACAAACATATATGTATCCTTGTGAACTGTCATTGTAGTTTTCTTAGACTGTTCTTTGAAGCAGGGACCTACAGATACAGTTTGAGAAACAACCTTCGAGTCTGCAGTTACAACAATGGCGCTCACTACAGGCATACCAAGTAGGTATTCGCAGACAAACATAACATTTGCTACCTTGCTAGTAAGACTGCTAGATTGCCCTGAGATACTTACTCCCTCTTTTCCCATAGAGCCTAACATTGCTGATGCGAATTTTAACTCCCCAGTTCCGGTGGCTAGACCAATAATAGCTTCAATAAGTTCTTTGCTGAAATCTGCTCCCCAACTTTTGGTTGTATAAGAAACATCTTCTTCATTTACGTGAACAAAAAATCCTGATCCGTCAATAACGGCCTCCAGGGCATCATAGTTGTAGAGGTTGTAAAAAGGGTAATTTCCTTTGTTGTCTTTTACCCCATAAGGATTTCTGGTTTGGGATATTGCCTTCGTCATTGCTGCAAAGAATACAGAAACTTCGGCAAAAACATCTCTAACAGATTGTTGAATGGTATCAGATTTCTCATCTGTTGATGCCATCATAATGTTCCCCGTTTCGTTAAAAACATATCGCTTGACGGCTTCAATGTTAAAAGGGTCTTGTTGTGGTAATTTTAGTTTTGTGACGTTGGTGTCTGACATAGTGATTTAGATTTGTGGTTAATGAATATTATTTACCCCTCGAACTTCCGAATGGATATTACTTTTTGGACTAAAAAATAAAATTGATAAAGAGATGGGTATCACGATTTTTATTTTCAAGCTTAGGTCTGTTGCATATAACGTTTCATGTATGGTGTCGTTTTAATGATTTTTACATAGTATTAGCATGATTTACTTGTTTTTTGAAGCTCTTTAATAAAGTCTTCTGCATATTCAATATGTTTGTACCCCTTTTCAAGTCGGAACTCAATTAAACTGATGGCGTCTACATATTTGCCTTGATCTTTCATTATGGCAACTCTCCAAAAATAAAGTTCTTTACTAACAGCTAAATTCGTATGTTCTTTTAATTTGAAACAGACATCCTACATTAATTTTTTAATGTACTACAACTTGTTATATGCGTGATATTATTCTTTTTTATCTGGTGTTTTTAGACGGAATAAAAGAAACTTTTATTCTTGTTAACAACAAATTAAAAGTAGTGTATCCATAATAAAAAGAACGCTAAAAAACCGTACAATAAGTAAGGTGAAACCTTATTTATTATACAAATTTGGTTTAAAAATAAAGGCTTATTAGAAAAAAGAGTATGAATGTTTATTATTTTGATATAAGTAAAGAATATATGAGTATAAGTGTTGTTTTTTATTAAGTAAGAGTTAGAAGGTTTCAGCTTCACTATATTCTAATGGTCTCATATTTCTTACCTACATTTCTTGTATTTTCCTTTTATTTCTATAATTCCATTTAAGCCTAAGATTCCATAACGTTTTATTGCTTTTTCACCTTTGCGTATTTTTAATTTTTTAACCTTGAACTTTTTCTTATCTAAAATATTCTTTAAGGATATCGCATCTTTTTCAGATTTTAAAATTTCGTCATTTACAGCGTATATAATTTGATTTCCTAAAATACTATCTACAGCAGTTTTATTAAAGTAAACTTTTTCCGTTTCTATTTGAATTATAGCGTTTTTTGATTTTCTGTAAAAACGAGTATTCGCAAATTTAGATACCAATTTATCATTGGCTAACTTAATTCCCTTTCCCTGTTTTATATCTTTTTTTTCTTCAAAAATATAAATTGTATCATTTTTTATTTCACTAATAAAGTTGATATTTTTTTCAGGAAATAAACCCTTTGAAGGTAGTTTTAATGACACTTTCTGGTGTTCAATAAATAAAGAATGTTTAGGAAGTGTTTCAGTTGAATACGTAATGTATGTATTATTAAGAAACCTTTTTTGAGCAAAAGACAAAAAAGAACCTAATAACAAACAAATAAATATTCCTTTTTTAATATTTAACATAGATAAAGGGATTATTTTCAATAAATACTTTTATAAAATCAATATATGGTTCATTCTTATCTCTTTTGTCAATAGTTAAGTAATGTTTTATTAGTTAAAAGTAAATTATAAAAAACAAAAAAACCACTATAAAACCGTAATATAAGTAAGGGAAAACCTTATTTATATTATAATTTTGATGTAGAAAGAAACATCTTTTAATAAAAAGCATAAATGTCTATTATTTGTATATAAGCAATGACCAATAAGTATCCGTTATTTCTTTCGTATGGAAAAACAATAAGATTAAAGAATAGGGGAGAGTGCTAGAAATTTAAAGTATAAACATTAGAATAATCATTCGATAATTTACAGGTGTTTTTATATTTTTTAAAATGTGTTTTAATCTATTAATATTTTAGTTGAAAACTTTATTTCTTCAAGAACTATTTGACTTTCTATATCACCGATATTATGGATAGATGCAACTTCGTTAACTAAGAAATTTCTGAAAGATTTAATATCAGAAAATCGAACTTTTACCAAAAAATCGAAACTTCCAGATGTGTGGTAAAATTCTATAACAGCTTTTAGCTTTTCCATTTCCCGAACAAATTCATTTCGCTTTTCTGAGTGATGATCTTTTATGGTAATGTTCATAAAAACTAAAATACTTTTTCCAAGAATATCGGCATCAAGTAAAGCAACATACTGTTTAATAATTCCTGTCTTCTGTAGTTTTTTTATGCGTTCATAAATGGGAGTTGTAGTCAGAGATAGCTTATGAGCCATTTCTTTGGCTGTTGCCATCGCGTTTTCTTGGAGAATTTCAAGGATTTGTATATCAGTATTATCAATGTTTAGTGAATTGTACTTCATTACTTTTATTTTATAGGGTAATTTACTTAAATTAAAACAGTATACAACTATATTCTCTTTTTTAATTGAATTTTGCTTTGAAAAATACTAATATCAAATGAAAATCTGTTTTATAATGTATCCTTGGGAAAAAGTAAATCCTAAGCAAGATTCTACTCTTAGAATGATTCATGAACTTACTGTTCGTGGACACGAAGTTGCTATAACATATCCATCCAATTTAACAATTAGAGATAGTGTTACATTGAGTTTGTGCAAAACAATTATTAGTCAAGACAAAGTATCGAATAGTATACCATCATTTTACAAGTCGGTTAAATTTCATAAAGAAATGAAGCCTTTGCAGCATTTTGATGTAATATTTATGAGAGACAATCCACCTATGGATCCATTGGTGCTCAATTTTCTTGATTCTATAAAAGACGATGTATTTATATTAAACGCTGTAGATGGTTTGCGAGAAACCAATAATAAAATTTATACAGCTGCGTATTATGATCCGAAACGAGAATTGATTCCTGCTACTCATGTTTCAAAAAACATCGACTACTTATTAAGAATTATCGAAGAATCAGAAAATGATAAAATGATTTTAAAGCCATTAGATGGCTATGGAGGTAGTGGTGTAATTGTAATTGAAAAATCAGCAATGCATAATATTAAATCTTTACTTGACTTTTATATTAATGGAAAAGAAGGTAAATCTAGTTATGTAATTCTGCAAGAGTATGTAGAGGGAGCTGAAAATGGTGATGTACGTGTATTAATGCTAAACGGAGAGCCTATTGGTGCTTTGCGCAGAAGACCTGCGAAGGGAGATGCACGTTCAAATATTTCTGCAGGAGGTACTGTAGAAAAATACAAGTTAACCAAAACAGATAAAATTTTATGTAGAAAAGTAGGTGAGAAGTTAGTTCGTGACGGAATTTATTATGCTGGACTTGATTTGATAGGTGGAAAATTAATTGAGGTAAATGTAATGAGTCCTGGAACGATTACAGACATTAATAAACTGAATAACACAAAGATTCAAAAGAAAATTGTAGACTATTTAGAGCGTGTTGTTGAAGAAATAAGTGATAGAAAAAACAAGTCAGAACTTATAAAGTTAGTATCCGATGAGGAGGTTAGAGATTAATGAAATTATAGCGCTAATAAATGCTGAAAAACATTTTGAAGCTATTGTCTCTGACGGTTCTTTTTCTGTAAAAATAAATAAATATCTACCATATTGTTGTACCGCTATCCATGATGGTAGTAATTTGCGTTCTGAGTTAAAGGAAAAGATAAATCATGACGAGTATAATCGTTGGTATGAAGAAGATCCTTTTACCGGAGATTTTATATCTTCAATGCCTATTACTTTAATTAGTAATGATTCTCGTTTTGAATATGATTTGAACAGAAATTCAGATAATTGTATTTTTGATATTGCATGGGAGAAAAAAGTCTGGAAAAAGAAACTAACACCTAAAGAGAAACAGAAAAGTATTGAAAAGCATAATAACTATTATAAAGTTACTCATGCATTAATTAAAAAATTAGAAGCACTTTTTGGAGGATGTGTAGTTTATGATATTCACTCTTATAACTTTCAGCGTTGGGATAGAAAAGTACCACTGTTTAATATAGGTACTGAGAATATTGACATGAACCGATTTGGAAATGTTGTAGAGCATTGGAGGCAAGAACTTGGAAAGATTGAGTTACAAGATATTGAAAACGATAGTGTTATTAATGATGTTTTTTATGGAAGGGGTTATAATCTTGAATATATCACTAAAAACTTTAAAAATACTTTAGTTTTAGCAACAGAGGTTAAAAAGGTTTACTGTAATGAGATCACAGGAGATGATTATCCGAATATAATTAAGACATTACAAAAAGGGTTTAAAAAGGCAATATTAAATAATGCTAATTTTTTTAATCAAAAGCATTCCGATTGGGAATATCAAGTAAATGCTAAACTATTAGATAAAACAATGGACTCCTCAATTCTTAAAGTTGACAAAGAATTGTTTAGATTATTAAAAGGTTTTGAGCTATTAGCTTCGGTCAATCCAATTAATAACATTAAAGAAAAAAAACGTTTTTTTAAAAACAAATGCACAGAAATTCCTCATTTCAAGTATAACCCTATTAAAATTAATCCGTTTGAGTTAAAACAGCAATTAAGTAACCTTAAAGTACAGGATATTTCGGATGTTTCAATTCGTCATTTATATGAATCTGTTATCAATAGTTATTTTGATAAAATAGACATGTTATCTGAATTAGATACTCGAAAATTCTTATATAATTCATTGCGTTATTTTGGAAGACCTTCTAAAAAGGATATCGAAAATGCACATTATTTTTTGCATTTGCCTGATGTAGCAGGTGAACCTAAAAGATCACCTAGTTTAGGTGTTGAAGAAGCTATGGTTTCATTTAAAGAAGGTCTTGAAAGTTATGGTTTTAAAAGTAGAATAGAAAAAAGTAACCGTGTTGTCTCACAAGTAATGGTTTTAAATGCCAAAAAAACTATTTTATTTAGGCCAGATGCAAAATTCACTAGAAGTCAAATAAACGCACTTGTAGAACATGAAATAGGAGTACATATGGTAACAACGATGAATTCTAATGCTCAAAAATTGAATTTATTCAATCTAGGGCTTCCTGTAAATACGATGACGCAAGAAGGACTAGCTATTTTATCTGAATACCTTAGTGGTAATATTTCAATGAAAAGGCTTAAAAAGTTAGCCTATCGTGTTATTATAGTAGATATGATGTGTAATGGAGCAGATTTTGTTGAGTGTTATAGTTTTCTTGTAAATGATCATGGTTTAGATAAAGACGATGCATTTAGTGTCGTTACAAGAATATTTAGGGGTGGCGGCTTTACAAAAGATTATTTGTACTTAAATGGTTTTGTGAAAATTTTACGTTTCTGGGAAAACGATAATGACTTAAGTCCTTTATTAATAGGTAAAACTTCTCTTAATTTTTATCACACAATTAACGAAATGATGCAGAGAGAAATGATTCAGAAACCAATTTATACAACACACAGCTTTAATGACCCAAAGCTTGGTAGAAATAACAATATATATGAATATATATTAAGTGGTCTTAAGTAGTTAATGTGCTGCACTACATAACGTTTAGTTTAAAGAATGTAGGGTAGAGCAAAACACTGCATTTCGAATTCTTACTAAGTCTAAAAATTTCAGGTACTTTTTGTTGAAATTTTCGATACCTAATGCTTGTGATTTTATAGCATATAAGTAGCTGTTTAACAGTAGTTATTTTGGTACAGGTACTTTTATGCTTTTTCAGTAAAAGGCTAGGAGTGAAGCATAAAAAAACACTTATAAATATATTTATAAGTGTTTTAAAATAAGTGTTTTAATTTTTGTGTACATAACAAGAGTCGAACTTGCACGTTCTTACGAACACAAGCCCCTCAATTTAGTGTTTGCACTTTCTTAAACTATTATTTCTAACTTACCTATAAAATACACCTGTTAACAAGGACAGGTATAAGTACTGCAAGTCTACGTTAAAAACTTTTAAACTGATTTTGTATTGTGTTTATAAATAGATAGTTGTGGTTATTGTAAGCTGAAACATTAATACGTTAAGAATCAATTTAGTTAATTATATGTAAATCTACTAGAGCCATTTTCTATTACTTTCTGCTCATTCCTAAAGGAACAGCCATTTTTTTATTAAATGTAATTGAGTCCTTAATTTTTATTGATCAATTTTGTTGTTTGTATGGTTATTTCTACAATGAAGTACAACGTTTAGTTATGAATTTTATGGTACTGAAAACTCGTAATTTTTCCTGATGTCATAAGGCATAAGCTTTTTTTATTTGCCGTTATAAAAAAGCTAAATAAAAAATATTTGGCGTTGATTCTAAACATACACCAACCTTCAATTTCACACACTAAACTCCTTATTATTTATAGGTTTTATTGGCAGTAGTTATTTTCTAAAATTGTTAATGTAATAACTTATCGAATGAATATAGTTTATTTATAGTTTTATAAACTAATGAGTATTACTTTAGAAATGTAACCTCATTGGTTTTTAATAAAGTACCTTTACGAAGTATTATTTATCTCTTCGCGTTACTTCTGCGAATAGTAGGGCTATTCTTAAAAGCCCTTAATTTGATTAATGAAACTCTAGTAGCAACTTAATGTCTTATTGCTGGAAATTAACTATTTAATAGTAATTTAATCTAACGCTTTGCTAATTTCATTAGTCTGCAACTTGTTTCAAATCAAAAAAAATGGCTTTATTAAAAATGGGGGTTATTGGAACCTCTAAAAAAGAAGATGAAAGACGTGTACCTATTCATCCAGAACACCTAAACAGACTTCCAGAACATATTCGTAGACAACTTATTTTTGAGAAAGGTTATGGAGCTCCTTTTAATATAGAAGATAAAAAGATTAGTCAATTAACGGGGGGGATAGCAACACGGAGTGAAATATTATCTGATATTGGTTCTGTTATTATTGCGAAACCAATTTTATCAGACTTAGAAGAATTGAAAGAAGGTGGTATTATTTGGGGATATCCACATTGTGCTCAACAAATACAGATTACACAAACTGCAATAGATAAAAAATTAACTTTGATAGCTTTTGAAGATATGTATACTTGGGGAGATCAAGGAAAAATAGGGAGACATACTTTTTATAAAAATAATGAAATGGCAGGATATAGTGCTGTGATTCATGCTCTTCAATTAAAAGGAATTGATGGTCATTATGGGAATCAAAGAAAAATCATTGTCTTTAGTTTTGGTGCTGTAAGTAAAGGAGCTATTTATGCTTTAAAAGCACATGGGTTTAGAGATATTACAATTTGTATTCAAAGATCAAATCATGAGGTTACTGAAGAAATACTAGATGTACATTATACAACACTTAGAAAGGGAAAAGAAAATGAACCTAGATTAATTATTGTTGAACATGATGGAGCTGAACGACCATTATTGGATTTAATAAGTGAATCAGATATAATAATTAATGGAACATATCAGAATACAGATAACCCAATTGATTATATAAGGGAAGATGAAAAGTCTATACTTAAACCTGGTACATTAATTATAGATGTAAGTTGTGATGAAGGTATGGGGTTTTATTTTGCTAAACCTACAACGTTTAAAAAACCAATTATATCAATTGATAAAATTGATTATTATGCAGTAGACCATACACCAAGTTATTTTTGGGAAAGTGCTTCTAGATCCATTTCTGCAGCATTAATTGTACATCTACCATCTGTTATATCCGGTCGCAAAAACTGGGATAAAAATAAAACTATAAAAAATGCTATAAACATAGATAATGGTAATATTGTAAAAGATACGATTCTTCGGTTCCAGAATAGAGATAAAAACTATCCACATAAAGTATTAGGGGGGTAATTCGGAATGCTACATTGCTTAAAGGGGGGGGCTATATGATTATTTTTCAGGTAGCTAAGTAAATATGTGAAATGATGGAAAGAAATATAGTTCAGGAGAAAAATCAGTTTGAAGAGTTAATTCAAGGGCTAATTAATGATAATTATGGTTGCTAAAATTATTTTTTATCACTTAGCGCTATGTTAGGTTTAAGGGGAAATATGGTAATTCTTAATGATTCAGGAAAAATGATGCAATTAGAAAAAATAAAGTTAATTGGATTTCGGAACAAAGTATAAATGAAAATGAAGGGGTTTATTTGAGTAAAATATGGAGATTTATTGATTATTTGAATAAAACATGTTTTACTTCAATAAGGAATTTTTAAAGTCATTACTCAAGTTATGAAAGGGAAGTTTTTATAGAAAGCATGTAGACCAGTTTAAAAGCGAAAAGGGTAGGGAATATTCTATTATTTTGTACTTAAATCAGCATTTTAAGGATGAAGACGACGGTCAATTATCTTAATATCTTTTAAAATAGGGAACAAATAAATATTTCATCATTAGAAGGACAACTAGTGTTCTTTAGAAGTGATGAAATGGATTATGAAGTGCATTCTTCCTCAACTCATAAGAGAAAAAGTATAGCGGGGTGATTAAAAGTATGAGGTTTTAATTATTTCCAACGGTCTTGTATATGGAATGTAGCGTGTAAAAAGACACTAACTTTTTAGATTAAAATAGCGCCGAATTTTTATCTTTTGTTTTTATCTTTTTCTATTTTAAAAACCAAATTAAAAATTTGGAGGAACTTAGAATAGGAGTGAACCTTTAAATTTAGCACTTATTAGTTATGTTTTATACATGTAGTTGGCAATAGTTTTTTTATGTTACTTTATTTTCAGCCAATTGTCTAAAGATATTTCTCAAATCAGTTTCCTTGGTCAATTCAAAAATCTCTAATAAAGAACAAACACTTTCTGCTTCCCAACCATACTGAGTACCTTTCTGATTATATTTTTTCAAGAGTTTTTTGAGACTTGTTTTAGTCACAGTTCTTCCAGTTTCTATTTCAAGTACAATTATAAAATCTGTTAAAGATTCCTGAGATGTAATTTTCCAACCTCTTTCTGCTTCAAATATTTTCTGCAATTTTTTTGTCAGTCGGGTTTTCAAAACGATTTTTTTCAATTAGATCAAATAATTCATCAAAAGTAAGTGAGGGAATTTCAGTCATATCATTAATTTCTGACAGGTTTTCATTAACCATTTTCTTTTCGGCATTTCGTTCTCCTTTCCAGAAAAATCGCTTTCCAATTTTACGTAGATGTTTATGCCATTCTATATCAGTTGTTAGTTGACCTTTTTGTTTGTATCCCACTTTATCTAATTATTGCCAACTTGTTTATGTAGATGCAAAACGTATTGTTATACTTTTAATGTATACCATCAAAAATAAGAAAAAATATAATGAAATATTATGGAAAACAATAATATGCATAGGTACTTTTTTTTAAAATTCAGAACACAATATGTTTTTAATAACCTGTATTTCAGTGTTTTATTGATTGCAGTAATATGTGTATAGGTACTGTAACAGGTACTTTTATGCTTTTTCAGTAAAAGGCTAGGAGTGAGGCATAAAAAAACACTTATAAATATATTTATAAGTGTTTGAAAATAAGTGTTTTAATTTTTGTGCACATAACAAGAGTCGAACTTGCACGTTCTTACGAACACAAGCCCCTCAATTTAGTGCTTGTTTCTTTTTGTTTTTTAATATGTTAGTTGTCAGTTTATTAGTTTTTTTACTTTTTATAAAACGCATCTATATAGGAGACCGTTTAGGGACACGAATCAATCCAAATATACTAAAAAAAAATGTTAATGAAATGTTAACAAAAATAGGGTTAACCCTCATTTAGATAGGGTTATTGGGTATTGTTTCTTTAAATAAAAGTTCGTTTATTTGTGAGAAAATAAAAGGAATTCTTCAATGCTATGAATAAAATTATTATCCATTTATCTATATCAGTTGCCAAAATAACAAAGTTTGCAATATCTAATTAATACTTAGTTTAATACTTTTACTTTTTTAATATTAATTTTAAATAAAGTAAAAATGAAAAAAGTATTAGTAATATTAGTAATGTTTAGTGTCGTTATTTTAACAAGTTGTACAGATAATTCAGAAGAAAACTTAATAGAAAAAGAAAGTTTACAATTAATTGATAAAGATAAATCTAAAAACCCAAATGGAGGAGGACAAGGTGGCGACGACGATAATGGAGAAGGTTAAAAAAATTTTACCGTACATAATTGCGGTAGTTTGTACTACCGCTTTTTTTTCCTTTGAATATGCTCCAGAATTCACAAAAGAATATAAAGAAGCAAAAATAAACCATTTAGAGGCAAAGAGAAATAGGACTCTGGCATTAAATAAAGTTAAAGCGTTTGCTAAAGGAAGTGAAGTTCATAATAATTACTTAAAGAATAAAAAAAATACAGATGATGCATGGAGTAAATTAAAAAAAGTTAAATCAAATGATGCAGTTTTTGGTTTTACAAATCTGCAACAATTCCTTGGTGAATTTGGTTGGGTTTTTGGGTTATTCATTTATTCAGTATTTAATCTTTTGAGGTCTTTAACTAATATGAATAAAGAAAAAGGCTTTATTTTACTTCATATAACACTACTATCAATATCTATTTTCTATTTGTATTGGATTTTTCAACCCTTTCAAGATTTTAGTAAATTCAGTTATTACCTAATGTCGGTTTTAACTGGAGGAATAGTTTCATTTTCAATTTATTTTATGTCAAAATATAAATTCACAGATATAGGTAAACTTCAAGTTATAGTAAGAAATCTGTTCGATTTTATTTTAGTAGACGTGAATGAAAAAGAGTTAATTAAGGAAGAAAAAAAAGAGTATTACGAGAAAAAGAGTATGGAGCTTGTTAAAAATGCATTAGATAATGAGTGATCAAGAAAATAAAAAACACATTAAAAAATTAAATAAATCATGTCTTTTCAATATAAAAGCAAAAGATATTTTGCGGAAAAAATTAGAGAAGGAAGCAATTGAAAATGAGAAATATTTAAAGTCTTTGTGTAAAGACTTAAGTTTAAGTGAGGTTGAGAGTATTTATAACAAGTTTATTATTTAACTATTTTTCTTTATTGAAATAGCCCACTCACCAGCCTTGGCTTTAAAATTAGCATTGAAAAGATTGTCCTTCATCATATTATCCCAATTTTCCACAATATACTCAGATATTATACTTTTTTTAATATTGCTTAAATCTATAGAGTTTTCATTTTCTTCAAAAACATCAGTTAAGTTAATCTTATAATGAGAAACAATCTGTTTTAATTTTTCATTAGGAATTGTTACACTCCCTTTTTCATAGTTCTGTACAGTTCTCAAACTAACATTTAGCACATCGGCTAATTGCTTTTGTGTTTCCCCTTTATTTTTTCTTATTAGACCTAATCTCATTTGTTTTGAAATAATAACACGCAATATTATTGCGTAATTTGTAATGTATTATAAACAAATATAGTAAATAAGACATCATTTACTATTAAGCAGGGCAAAATTACAAATAGTGTTACAGTCAAACAATTTAACATCAACAATGCAGCATTTTGGAAGCTTAACGGCAGCCGAAAGAGAGGTGTTTTTATCTGTAGTCGCTCCAAGTACTATAAACCCTGTACAAACGCAAACATTAACGCAAAAGCGCAAAAAAAAGCAATTGCCTTTAGAGTTTACTGAAGAAGCCTTGTACCAAAAAGTGGTAAAGGGTAATAACAAAAGGGTAGAGCAACGATTTTTAAAATTAAAAAATAAAGCTAAAAAGGTCAGTTTTATAGCTAGTAAACAATGCCAAGGGGATAAGGAAAGCTTATCTACTCAGTAACTCACAACGAATGTTACCAGATAACAACTTTAGATACTGACCTATTTAAAATAAGTTGTGAGTTACTTTCTTTAAATTAATAAATACGTAAGCAATGAAAAAAGGTCAGATCACTCAGCAGAATTGCACAATTAAATCACAAAACAGTATTCAAGTATTTTTCTCAGAAAAACTACAACTTTTTTATGTAAAAGAGAAAAATAGCCACGCACCCAACAATCAATTTAAATCATTAATTACCTGTAATAATACGGTTTTTAACGAGTTTTTAAAATTCTTAGAAAAGTTTAAACCTTCCGAATCTTTAACGTTTTATAAAAGTAGCGATCTAGAAAATAAATTAAATGAGTTCTTAATCAAAAGGGCTGGGAATTGTAAAGTACTAATAGACAAAGTAGCCTAAAAGTAAAGAAAGTGGCTAGAAATTTCGAAGCCTCTACCACTCTCTACCAAAGAAATAAGTATGATCAAATCAATCTTAAAAAGATTGGTAAAAACACCTTGTTTTCCTATGAACAAAAATACAGATAATAACGTAAATAAAGCGCAAAAAAGTAAAATAATATTTAGCCCTATTGGTCTTTACAACCAAGCTGTTAAAGATGGTTTAAATACGCGCAAACCTGACCCGATACTTCAGCATACCATCAAAAATTTTATTGATAATGCGTATCGAAATAAACTTACAAACACGCAATACAATAAAGCGGTAGCGGTATTTAATACTGCGCATGGTTTATTACTCCTTAAAAGAGGAAATGAACGAGAGAACGAACAAAAGCAATACGCTTATATAAACTATCCTTATTTAGATCGTCAAGCTGTTAAAGGCACCATGGACAAGTACAGACAGTATGTCTTCCAGTACAACGAGAAAACGGATGTAGAGAACGACGATATTAGAAAATACAACAATACGGTTGTTGCGCAACATTTTCAACTTTCAGAAACGCAAAAAAAGCGCAAAGCTGCATTTCATACGCAAAACAAAAAGGAGTTTGCAAGAGACTACAACGAATTAGTTATTCAAGAGAATAAAGGAATCGCAATTATTCCAAAGAGAGCTATCCAAAAAATAAAATATTCTAGTGAGTTGGTTTTTCATGTTTTGGTAGGCTTTTACGTGTCGCAATTAAGAACACGTAATGCCTACCTATTAGAAATGAAAAAAAGTCCCCGTACTTTAAAAAATTCATTGCCTAAGCTGAAAATAGATCACAGGAAATTAGCCACTCATAAAATAGCGGACATCCCAAGGCTTTCTATTTGTAAGAAGACAGCACAAAACCATATTAAAAGACTTCGAGAGGCTGATATTCTAATCAACTATCTCCGTATTAATCAAAACAAGCCTGTTTCTGTAAATTTTAATCCTCTGATTATTGAAATTTTAGAAGGAAATCCTCCAAAACCCCAACCTCCTCAAAACAAACCGTTTAACTCCCTAATTGAGAAGAGTTTGCACGATAGTAATGAGACTACTAGAACTAAAATATTAAAAGAAAAAGAAATAAAAGACTGTGCAAATAGCACAGCCTTGATCAAATCCGGTTCGATGCCGGAACAGGACAACGAAAGCAACTCCGAACGCCTTGCAGGCGGCTACAAGAACACCAAGGGGATAAGAAATGAAAAACAAAATTCTTTCGGCGGCGCAAATAAAATAATACTGCCCGATTTTTTGAATACTACTTCAAAACCAATAAAAACCTCCAATCAATTAACCAGGAATTTTTTAAATAAGCTAGAGGATGATCAAGTGTTGGCTAAAAAACTAGCTGCTGGCGCATATGACCATTACAAAGGCGAACGGTATGATTATTTATTAAAAATTGTACAGTATGGTTTGCTTTCTACAGAAGATTTTAAACAAGTCATACTCCAAGATTTTATGAAATCGTCTGCTAAAATTTGGAAGAAACACAATGTATACGTCGGGGATTGGAAGAATACCATTAACCGATTAAAGGGGCAGATGTTTGTCAATATGGTGAATAAAGAGACCGTAATCGCAAAACTAAAAGAGTACCGTTGGAAATTGGAGTTTGCAAGAAACTGGTTTCTAAAAAAGGAAGAGGTGAATGCCTTGTTTCCTTTTGCATACTTCGATAAAACAAGAACAAAGTCAAACGAACTTGGGTTTTACGGATTGCATTCTATTTGGAAAAGTCATTTGAAGTACCTGGAGAAAAAAGAAATAAATGGTAAAAAGGAAATCCAAGATTCGAACATAAGAAAACGCCGATTATCTGCTCAAAAGAAACTTACCAGGGCAATTAGCAAATATGAATTAGGCACATATAACCAGGAACAATTATTCAATTATGTACAGGATAATTTACCACATGAGTATCTGCTCTTATTACCCAATTTAATTAAAAACCAAAACACAAACCTAGCATAAAAACAACAAAAACATGAGCCAAGAAAACCAATCTAAAAAATGTACCTGTGGTGCTAACAATAAAATTACCTGTCCTAATTGTAGTGAATTAAAAATGGTAATTCTTTTAAAAAATGGGAATAATGATTTGAAAATTTCAGGTTCCGGTGGTCGAAAAGTAAATCCTGTTTGGTACAACCATTTAAACAAAAATAAAAAGGATCCTAATGTATTGGTAAACGCCATGTATAGGCGGTTCCAAGAGTCAAAATATGCAGGCTTTGCTAATAAAGTAAATTTTTACAGCAATACAAATGGTCAATTAGTAACAAGTATAGCTGTTTAATTATGAAAATCAAATTAAGTATAAAAATTAACGAGTTGATCTCTCTTCACAAAATCACTAGCAAGCTGTATGATTTAAACTTTTCATTGCTTGAGAAAGAGGAAAAGATTGCAGTATCAATCGGTTTGATTTTAGCCGATAAGTTTGATAAGAAATACAAGACGATTCAAAAGAAACTTGATCTGTTTGAAGCTAAAAAACCAATCTCATTCACGTTAGATTTTCATGAGGCTTGGGCTTTAAAAAAATTGTGTTTTGAACTGTATGGTATTGGAGAGAATCATTTTGAAAAATTAGGTATTCAAAACGTACTAAATAAACTGGATCGTGATGGATGCTAAAATTAGAAAAACAAACAAAAAAGAGCTATATGAATCATTAACATCAATGAATTCTTTAGCATATTCAATAATCAGTTACGGAATATTTTACGGAATTAAACAAGCGGCATTCTTTTTCAAATTATTTGCATACCTAATTACCAACGAACTGTTGAGAATCGTTCCATCATTATTTTTTGGCTATTTCATTTCAAGGGCTATGTTAAATACTTCAGTACATGTTGCTGAAAAAAAAGAGTGGGTAATTATCTCTATTTCGTGTTTTGACTTTTTGGTTTTATGCGTAATAACAGATGTATTAAATCAGAATAATTGGGTTGACATTACCAACTTACTAATCTTTTGTGCATTCGTTACCTACTTAGGTTTTTGGTTAAACAACGTATTTGTTAATCGAGTAAAAGAGAAACGAAAAGAAGCAATACAAGAGCAAAAAATAGCAGATTCAAAGCACCGCTTAGCAGATGTAGCGCAAAAGATTGAGGTCTCTAACACTACACTAGCTAGTATCAGCACATCAATAACAGAAGAAAAGCAATACTTAGAAAATTTAAAGCAAGAAATAAGGGAGAGATCATGTCCTTATTGCTTAGCACCTTTCCCTAGCAAAAAAGCAAGAGACGGACACAAGGGAAGGTGTTCTGATAAACCAACAACTTTAAACTAAAGAAAAATGGCTGAAGAAAAAAAATACACAAAAATAATGAATGAGTGTACTCCTATCCTTTTTAATAGAAAAGAACGTTGGATTCAAATGCTTGACCTTGCTGATGGTTCTTATTTTGTTTCTAATTATGGTAGAATAATGAGGTTCAATAATCAGGGCATTTTTCATGAAATTAAACAAGCTAATTTCTGTAACTCTTATTATGTTTCTATCGAATTTAACGGTGAAAACAGAAAAGTTTACGCTAGAAAGAGAGTTGGAAAATTAGTCTTAAAGTATTTTGTTGGTGGTGCCACTGGAAGAAGAAGATACACTCATATTAATGGGGATTTAACAGATAGTAGCTTATTGAATTTAAAATGGAATAAAGGAAATGATTTTGATTTTGATTTAATTCATAAGAAATTAAAAACACAGAGACACGCAAATTTTATTGTTTTTAACAAATATGAAAGATGGAAACGGATACAACATTTAGCAGATAAATCTTATTTTATTTCTGATTTAGGTAGAGTAATGAGGTTTAATAATCATGGTATTTTTACAAGATTTACAACCAAGATTATTAAAGGTCATTTATCGGTTTACTTTCATAAACAAAGCATAAGAGTAGGTAAACTTATTCTTAAATATTTTACTGGAAGTAAAAATATTGATCATAGAATATATATATATTTAGATAAAAACCCGAATAATTGTACGCTAAATAACATTCGTTGGAGAAAAGGTTTTATTGATAAAGTAGATGTTGAATACTTAACAAAATTACCAGTAAACAGATTATGTGAAGAAAATATATTAGTTAAAAATTTTCTATTAACTAATGATGCCAAAAACATTTTCACTTTACTTGATAAGTATAAAAAACTAGTAACTTATTTAGACTACGCAAACAAAACATTCTATTTAAGATATAATGATTACATGTCTTTTTGTTTGATCATAATTGAAAGACTACAAGCTGGAGAATATAAACCGAATATAAAAGAAAAAGAAATTATTTCATTCGAAAAATTCATTCAAAATTCTTTTTTAGAAATCTCTTACCACTACTTAAATACGAGAGAATTTAACCTTAACGAATATGCTAAAGAACCTGCTTTTTTACCTGATTTCGTAGATGCTAATTACAACGATGTGTACTTCTAATCATGTCACCAACTAAGAATACTAATGTGATGAAAAGGAAATTAAAATAAAAAACGAAATAATATGGAGTATCAAATACAATATCCACCGCTAATGGGCACGAAAAAAGAATTATCAAATCATTATTGGAAATTATCTTCACGATTTTTTAAAGAGACGATTAATCGGATAATTTCAGAGTCTAGAAATATTGATTTACAAATAGCTAAACACAAAAAAACAATTACACCTAAAGAATTCCGCCTGTTTGTAGAAGAGATTGACGGTATCTAATAAAAAATTATAGAGTCTAAAATGTAATAATCACCTATGATGGGAACAAAAAATAATTAGCAAATTATTATTGGAGGTTCTTAACTCGATTTTTCAGGAAGTTTGAATTAAGGTACAGATAAAGAAGAAACTGTTATTCAATATGATTTCGAATTTATTCATATTGATTTTTAAAAGACTTCCTGTTTTTTTGTTGCAACAACTGTTGGTTATTGTTGCAACAGTTTTAAATTCTGTTGCGAAACTGTTGCTGTTTTGTTGCAACAGTTGTTTCTTTAAGATTAAAACAAACTACAATCTCAGTAAAATGGGGTTTTTTAATACTTTTTTCTTGTTGCAACATTGTGGATTCTTGTTGCAACATTGTGGATTCTTGTTGCAACATTGTGGATTCTTGTTGCAACATTGTGGATTCTTGTTGCAACATTGTGGATTCTTGTTGCAACATTGTGGATTCTTGTTGCAACATTGTGGATTCTTGTTGCAACATTGTGGATTCTTGTTGCAACATTGTGGATTCTTGTTGCAACATACTGTTGCAACAGCTGTTTAGATAAGTTGAATAAAAATATAAAGCTATTCTAGCTTTTTTCAAAAAAGAACCACACAACAGTCTATAAATTATTGTATGATTTAGGTTAGAAAAATAGTAGCATATGTTCTTAGTTAGTGAATAAACTGTTTATTTTATGCCTGAGTTCTTCTTAAGTTAGCAATTTAATAAAAGGGTTAAATTTAAGACATATAAATCAGAAAGAATAAAAGAGAGAATTAAGGTTAATTTATACGGTGAAGCATTAGAAGACTTCGACAACATTGGTAATTGGCTCTCTTTTCTACTAAAATCACGTTCAGTTCTGTGAGACCTAGATCTCGATTTCAAGTTGTTGTGAGTCAAGTAGTTTATTCTTTCATAAATCAGTTCTTATGAATAAATATAAGGAAATTTTTGGAGTTGACATTAGCAAAGACGTATTTGATGTTCATGGAAGTAAAAGTGGCCATGATCAATTTAAAAACAATGCATCTGGTTTTAAGTCCTTTCTAAAAAGGCTTCCTAAAGAATCATTAGTTGTAATGGAAGCAACAGGGTATTATCATTATCGATTAGCTCAGTTTTTATACAAACAAAACATTATTGTTTCAGTAGTAAATCCTTTATCGGTAAAGCGATTTATTCAAATGAAATTAGCGAAAATAAAAACAGATAAAAGTGATGCTAAAGCCATTTGTGAATATGGACAAATAAATGAAGTGCCTTTATATACAGCACTCACAAATGTTCAAAGTGAATGTTTGCAATTGTTTAGATTGATGGATAGTTGTATCAAGAAACGTACAGCTACAAAGAATAAAATCCATGGTGAGGAAGTTTTAGGTATTCCATCTAAATATGTATATCGTAGTTTAAAACGAATAAAAAAGTATTTAAATAAAGAGATTTTAGGGATAGAAAAAAAGCTATTATCATTAGTAAAACAAGAACAGCAAGTACAATTAACTTTATTGACAAGTATTCCAGGAATAGGACTTAAAACAGCCTTATTTATGATTGTAATAACCGATGGCTTTACCAAGTTTGAAAACTCAAAACAACGCTGTAGTTATGTTGGTATAACTCCAACAATACGAGAGTCAGGAAGTAGTGTAAGAGGACGAAGTAGGATAAGTAAAGTAGGTAATCGAAAATTACGGAATCTCTTGTTTTTATGTTCCTTTAATGCATGTAAGCATAATAAAGCATGTAGAGATATTTATGAGCGTATTGTAAACAAAGGAAAGAGTAAAAAGCTAGCTTTAATAGCCGTTTCAAATAAGTTAATCAAACAAAGTTTTGCTATTGCAAAATCTGGTTTGCCTTATGATGAAAAGTATGTTTCCGTTTTGTCAAAATAAAGTAGTGTTTATCTAAAAAAGAAAAGCTCAAAATACCAAGTAATAGTATTTTGAGCCTAGAATAATATTGTATAAATTTAATGAAGAAAAGATTTGTTTTCTACCTCAGTTCTTTGTTATAGGCTGTTTTTATATATAGTATTAATTGAAGTATTGAAAATGTTTATCTTTTTGTCATTTGTATCATTAAGCTCTTCAATTAATATTCTGTAATGGTCTTTAAATAAACGCAATTTACCAATAGATAAAGCATAAAGAAATTCAATTATAGCTTCTCCTTGATATTCATTTCTATGCTTTATGAATGTTTTTAAAAGTGTAAGCATGTTTTCAGAGCTTTTATAGCTTATAGAGTAATTTAGTTCTTCATTTTTGGAAGCTCTTAGAATAGATGCTTGTATAATTCCATCATTGAAACGGTTAAATATAAGTGGGTCAAGTAAGTTTTTTACAAAATTTGTTTGAAATAATCCATCTATTTTATTATTTCTCATGTTAGTTAATACACAAGATATAGTGAAGTAGACATCAGATTGTGTAACATTTTCAAAATAATTATTATCATTAAAGAAAGCAGAGTTTTTTCTTATTTTAAGTTCATTTTCATTTATGTCTCCATAGAAAATTTCTGTAGTTCCTCCTTTATTTTTGATATTTGAAAACTCATTTATTATAATGATTCTTTTTTCAATAAACGTGGAAGACTTGTCTAAGCTTGATTGAATATCTTTTAAATGTTCTAGCTCATTTTCCCAAGGAGTAGAAATATTTAAATTGTCACAAAATATATTTTCGATTTCTATAAACGAGCTATTTTCAGCACCATATAAGCCATATTTTATGTTACTCTTAAGTTCTCTTTGCTTTGTCGAATCACTAATTCTATTTATTCCAATAAAATAAATCAATCTTATATTATCATGGTTTCTAAAGAACCTACTTAAATAAAGTAAGTTCTTACCATTGGTAATACAAGAACCTACAATTAATACAGAACCTGGAGTGTCTTTAGTAATTGAATTCTCGTTTAAATCAGATTGATTAATTATTTGAATAGAATTATTTGAATATTTTTTTATTCTTTCATGAATATATTCAGATAACAATAAAGAACCTTTGTCGTTAAGGTAAATTATATATTTTAATGATGCTGGAACGAACTGGTCAACATATGCATCTATTTTTTCTCTATGTGTTTTATACTGTTCTTCTGAAATATTTTCAATGATATTTTCATAGTCAATATAAAGATTGTATTTTTTCCTAATAGTAGATTCTTCACTATAGGAAACTTTAAGTGATGTTCCTGTCTTATTATTGAATTTGAAAGTTTCAACAAAGTCTTTTATTGGTTTAGTAATGTATTTTTTTGCAATAATATTCCTTGTATTAATTATTGGTTCATCTAAACTAAAAGAGTCTCCAATAATCTTGATAGGACTAGAATTGTTCTCACAAAAAACACATTTTTGATTTACCTTAAATTGGGCGTAAATTTCTATTCCGTATTTTAGCTTATCATGTAATAATAGATTACAAATAACACTTTCTAAAGCTAAATGTGAATTTTTATCGATAGGTAAATAGTAAAGAATGCAAATGTTTTTAGAATCTATTTCTGGATGTTTATCTTTTAAATAATAGATTATTCCTCCTGAGGTTGATGCCGAAATAAGAAAAATTGAATCTTCATAGAAAATTGAATTTTCGTTATATATACCGTTATAGGATTTAAAAGATTCTATATTTATAGATTTTGAATTTCCAAACCTATCTAAGTAATGAGTGATGGAATAGGCTATGACGTTAATTGATAATGTGTCACAATAAATGTTATTAAAATCTATTCCTTTAAACTGGTGTAACGTATTTAATGCTATAAAATCTATTTCACTTTTATTTGTTAAAACATTAGCAGTCCTTAAAAACTTAGAAGAATGTTTTCCTGATGGAAAAACATAATGATGAGAGATACCATTGCTTTCAACAAGACCTCCGTTTTTGATGAAAATATTAGCTAATCCTTGGTTAATAATTTCTTTAAAATGTCTTTTTATAAATTTGTCTTTAGATGAAAATTGATAAGAATCTTTATAATAGGAAACATGAAAAATATTCTCCGAAAGAGATATTTCTTCAGCTTTTGGAATACTTTTGAATATTTTATTAAAATTGGCTGCTATTAGTAAATCGACTTTATTTATAGTACTACAATGAAGAAATATTATAGCGCTAGTTTGGTGATGATTACTGAAATAATCAGAAAGCTCATTTTGTAATGCATTGAAATCAAATGTTATATTTGGATTGAATATAACGGTAGCATTCTTGTAATCTCGATTATCAATATTTGAATTGTAGATGTAAAACTTTCCCATTATGATATGCTTTTAAAAGGGTAAAGAATGCTAATATGCGAACCGGTCGCATTAATCATGTTTGTTGTTTTGAAATCATTTTTATTCCAATCTTCTAAAACTAAAGAGTCCAAGTCTTGTATATTTGTAGGTTTGTGATTATCTTTTATCAAATTTCTGAAAACAGAATATTTATTAGTTGTTATCCTAACAAAACCTTTTTGATTTAGAATATTTAATATTCTATCTAATCCTAAACCTTTTTTTGATTTTAGGTTAGTAATTGATGATGTTTGATTTTTTATAAGACATTTTTTTATTATCTCTAAATCAGTCAAGGAATCTTTTTGATGAAATTTATCTATAAATCCTACTCCAGAATCAAAAACTAAAATTTCCAGAAAATAAACTTGATTTAGTTCATTAGTACATTCATTTAAAATATATTTTTGTTTAAAATACGAGTCTAATGGTGTGTCTTTAAATTCTTGACTTATTTTTTCCTTGTTGTTTTTATGAAATCTAAAGTAAACACCTCTAATACTTGAAGATATCTCAATGTTTTGGGAGTCAGTTCTTCCCCATTCATAAGTGTTTTTTGCTAATTCATATATTATAGCTCCTATATCATCAACAATACTGTCTATTTCAATTAGATTATTCTTATTAAATGTTAAAACATAGTCATTTAATATTTTTTTTACACTTTTAGTGATTTGTTCTTCATTATCATTAAAACCATTCGAATTTTCAAATAACTTTACTAATCCATTGTTTTTTGAGAGATGGTCTGTATTAGTTAATATATATTTATTGCCCTTAAACCTTGATAAACCATTCATTTTTATGAAATAGTCATTTTGTAATTTTCTGAGTTTAGGTTTGATTTCATTTCCGTTTCTATCAACAAAACTTGATGTATTCCATAATAATGAAACTATAGGGTAAGAATATTCTTGGTCATAAAAATTTTCTAAATTTTCATGGTCAATATCAATTTTTAATATTTTGATATTTGACTTTTTATTTAATGTTATAACTAGTTTTAGTAGATTAGCTAATAAGCCAAAAGTGTATTTGTTAATAGAATCGGGTATTGATAATGTGATATTGCTTAAGTTTTTTCTTATTAAATAATCTTCAAAGAGTTTATTTAATTTTTTTGGAGTTATATTTTTAGGTATTTTTATTTCAGTCATGTAAATACTATATATCTTTAGTTGTTTTTAAATTGCCTATAACGGTCTTGTGTATGAAACGTAGCGTGTAAATAAATGCTAACTTTTCGGATTTAGCACGAGCCGAATTTTTATTTTTCTAATATAACCAAATTAAAAATTTGGCGTACTTTGTAAATATATAAAAACCTCTCGAAAAGCCTGTAATATCTGTGTTTTATACACGTTGTTAGCCACTGGTTTTATTCCGAAAACTTGCTAGCGTTGACGTGAAAGCTCTTTTAAATTTGTGAGGCACGAGCAAACTTTAAATGTGCTTGAACTTGCGTTGGCTTATACATCATCAAATTCTTCAATTATGTTATTCGCAGTTACAGGATTACCAAACCCAATAATACTTTCTATGATTGTCGACAAACTTAATCGGTCTTTTGTTTTGTACGCTAACAAATAGAGTAGTGCTTCTGATGATAAAAGAATAAATCGTTTAACGTCTGTATTCCACGTAACATCATTTATAAAACTATCGAAATTTGATTTAAATGAATTACTCACAATTATAAAACCGATTTTTTTGTATCCTTCTTTCTGAAGCTTTGGCGAATAGTGATTTATATATTCTTTAATTGCTCTATCATCAACACCTAAGCTGTAACCATTACTGTATGCTTTTGCGTCAACAAGAAAAGCTGTACTTTCTTCTCGTAATCGTATTATTGCATCTGGATTTCTTCCAGTTCCTTGTCCTAACACTTCAACTTCAAAGTCTAGTTGTTTAAAAATCTCAGCTACTAATTTTTCGTATTCACTTCCTTTTAAAGCAGATGATTTTTCAGTTTCGTTCCCTAAGTCGATTAATTTAGCAACTTTAGGAATTAAATAGTCAGAAAGCTCAAAACTAGAATTAATAACAATACTAGTTTCTAGCTCTGTTTTTATTTCTTTAGTTTCTGTTTTCTTTTTTACTAATTCTTTATTCGGGTTTCCTTTAAAATTCCAAAAAGCGTGTTCCGCATCCCAATTTGAAATACTTTTTTTTGAATGAGATTCTAAAACTTGTTTTATTTCTTGATTTAGATTGTAAAAAAAACTATAAGTTTCCTTTTGTGAAGGCTTATCCTCCCATAAATTAAGTTCTTTATAAGAATTAATCTGAGAAGTATATAAAATTGGCCATTGAGAATTATCGTGAATTTGCCAAAAGTAGGAAAGGTAATAACCTACAGAACCAGGATTCGGAGCCTTTCGCCTGTCTTTCGCCTTATTGAAAATTGGTAAGCAATATTTTTCTAGTTTTTCAATTTTAATAAGAGCATCTTTCAAATCTTTTGGTTTTGAAATTACATCTTTCAATAGAACACTTAGAGCATCAATTTTTGTTTCGCTGTATTTAACCAATTGGTTGAAAAACATTTGACCTTTTGTTGCTGTAAAACCCCAAAAATTGTTACGTTTATTAAAACTATCTATGTTTGTTTTAAACTCATAAATATTAGATTCACTAATGTTGAATTGCTCAATAAGTTCTTTTAATTGAACAATAGCTTCATATCTAGTTTTATCAATATTAGAAATTTCTTGTCCTTTAGTGTCTAAAACTTGCTTGTTTGATTTAATATAATTGTCCCAAATAAGCTGAATTTTTTTTATTTGTTGGCTATTCATTCGTTTCTCTTTTTATAAATTCCAATGCGTTTTCTTCATTCACCTCAATATCAATTTCAACTACTTTTTTATGTTGGCTATTCCGTTTGTATAGCTTTTTCAATTATTGCACTTATTTCGGCTTGTTTTTTCGTTATTTGTTTGTCAATTTCTTTTTGTGCGTCTATTTGTGTTTTTATTTTATCAACTAATTCTGTTTGTTTTGTTTCTTCCCAATCTGGAATTGGAAATTCTTGAACTTGGCTTGGAAAAATATTTGTATTGTTTCCTAAACCTTTCTTGTGTGTGTAAACTAAATATTGAAATAAATCAGAACGCATATAATAATACGCCAATCTTGCATTGTAGTTTGTAAGCCTAATTCTTTGCGTAAAATCTGCGTGAATTGCATCTATTTCTTCATCTTCTATTAATGCAACTTTTCCGATTGTTCCTTCTCCTGAACGAGCTAAAATAATATCGTCTTTTTGTACTGATTTATTTTTATTAGCTTTAGAATATGTATTACTAACAGTTTTACAGCCTTCTGGATCAAAAGCCCAAGTTTTTATACTAGACATTGCTATGTAATAATAATCTCCATCATTATCGTAATCTTTTGGAGAAACACTTTTACCTAAAACAATTGGTTCTGATATAAAATCCTTAATTCTTTTATTGGTTTTTGAAAATAAAAAATCCCAAACAAACTGACCTGCTTTATTATGAAACTTAAAGCTAAATCTACAATCTATATTATTACTAAATTCTTTAAGATTTGATCCAAATTTATTTTCAGTTTTTAATTTTTCAAATTTGTCTATGTCTAAATTAAGTTCTTCACCAAGAACTCTATTTATAATATTTACATCTTCATCTTGTCTAGTTTTTAATTTCTTAATAGACTTTTCAATAGGTTTTATTTGATTTACAATTTCTTTTTGTAAATCAATATCAGATGGTAAAATAATAGGAAGTCTATGGATATAAGTTTTAGATAAGTTTTTTAATGTTTTACCTGTTTCAGTACATCTGAAATATTCTTGAATTAATTTTGAATTTAAATAATGTACAAGTAAGTTTTTGTTTATTTTATTTTCGTCAACTCTAATTCTAGCAATGTAATGAGATAGTGTTAGATTGATATCATAATTTTGGTCTATAATACAACTTGAACCTACGTTTGAAGAAATAGCAATTAAAATATCATCTTTTTTAAGACGAAAAGGAGCCAAATCTTCTCCTTTGTCTTCATTTAAATAAACTAAATTTGATAGTTTTAGCTCTCCATTTTTTATATTCCTTACAACAATATGAGCATATTCAGAAGGAGCATTATTATAATCTTCTTTAGTAATAGATTTACCTGTTTCTATAAATGTTATAAAATCATTTAAATACTTTTTTTGTTTTAAATTGAAAAATGATTTATATAAGTCTAAATAATCCACATCAAATCTTGCATATGGATCATTTTTGAATTCCGAGAGTTTAGATTTAAATATTTTTATGCCCATACTACATCTTTTCTAATTGAATCTAAAATTTTGTGGGTTTCTGTTTTTCTTAATAAAATATCATTACTCTTGTATTTTACTAAAAGTCCTTTATCAAAATGTTCTATTAAAGTTTTTTCTGTTCTTTCGTAGAATTCAGATTTTAAAATATCTTTCTTGTAATAAGTTTCTAGAATTTCTTTAACAGTTTCTTTTTCTGTTTCTAGGTTTTCTATTTTGATCTTTATAATTTCAATTTCTGAATCCAGCTTTTCAATTGATTTCTTTGATTTTGCTGTTTCGTCTTTTGCTTTTAAAGCTTTTACTTTTGTTTCTGCATCTTTTTGTTCAACTTGTGAATTTTTAATATTTTCATCATAATCTGAAATGATTTTAGTACAATCTAAAGTATTAGGTGCGTATTCAATATCAAATAAATCGTTTGGTCTTGGGTTTTCACTTCTTTTTGTTCGTTTGTATCCAACATTTTCTGCTTCTGCCATAAAAATATCATAATCAATATCCATTTCTTGAGCAACTTCTCCAAAAACCCACCAAGCGTTATAGAAACCAAAAACTTCAGTTTCTTTTTCATATTTTGATAAAGCTATTATTTCAGCATTGTATTTAGTTAAAATGTCATTAACTTTTAAAGATTTATCTTCTTCTGTTAAGTAATCTTTCAAAAATCTGTGAATATTTTTGATTATGTTTTTATTATTCTTTTTTTCAATATCAGAAACGACATCTTTTGCCCATTTTTTATTTAGTTTTTTCTTGTCAATAAAAAATTGAACGTAACTGTTCATTCTTGTTTTTAACAAACTCCATTCATTCCCAAATTTATCCCATTGAGTATTCCATTTTTCAATTTCTGCAACTTTCTTTTTTTGAGCAAAAAGAATACTTGTTTTTGTTGAAGTAAAAGGCTCAAAAGTTATTTGAGGTAAACTTACAACAGCTTTAATTTTGAAATATTTATATAAAAACAAACGAATGTATTTGTTTTCTGTAGTATCAAAAACACTTTCAGGTAAAACAACACCAAGTCTTCCGCCTTCTTTTAAAAGTTGGTAATAACGCTCTAAAAACAAGTTTTCAGAATTCTTTTTCTTTCCAAATAAGAAATATTTATCTACTTCTTCTTTAGAGTCGTTTATGTTTACACTAAATGGAGGATTTGAAATTATTACATCAAATTGTTCATTAACCCCAATGTTGCCTTTTGCTTTGTTGTAAACCTTATGTCCAGTTTCGTAATTCGCTAATTTAGAATTAGTGTATTTAGAATAAGTTTGTAAACTTTTTAAGCCATCATCTTTAAACGTATTACTACTACCGTCTCCGTGTAAAATCATATTTACTTTAGTAGAAACGGTTAAACTGTAAGAATTATCTATTCCATAAATATATTCTTCTGCCCAATCGTTAGGTTTTTCGTCTGGAAATAGTTTTTTAAGCTTTGCTTTTTTAGTGTTTGTTAATTTAAAATTGTGCTTAGAAAATTCTTTGGTAATAATTTTCATTGCTTCAATTAAAAACGTCCCACTTCCTGTACTAGGATCAATTATGTATGGTAAAGAGTAATTTTCTTCAAAACGCTCAATTGCTAACTCATCAACTTTCATTGCATAAACTAGAAAATCAACAACGTTTGTTGTTGTAAAAAATTGACCTTTCGATTGTTTAAATTTTTCTCTGTTTGTTTCTTCAAAAAAGTGTCCTAAAATATCTTTTTTCTGTGTTCTAATACTTTTAGAAAAAGAATAGTTTTGAAGTTCTTTTACTAGAAAGTACAGACTTTGTAAAGATATTTTTTCTGTAGTTAAAATGTTACCTACATTTTTTAAATCTTCTTCTGAATAATTTAGTTTGTTTTGTAATGCATCTTTATAACATTGGTTTATACGATCAAAGAATTTATTTTGATCATCATAATCTTTATCGTAAATCTGACATCTGTATTTTTCGCCCTCAATAGTTTCGTCTTCATCATAGATTTTAGTCAATAAAAACTGAACTAAAAAGATATAAGCTTCATTATCCTCAACACCAGAACTCCAAAGTGTATTGTGAATATTTCTTCTAATTTCAGACATTTTTAATTCTGAAATAGAAAGTAAATCTGTGTCCTTTTCGTCTTTTACACGTTCTTTAAGTTTTGGCTTTCCATAATTGAAAGGAATCTCTAATCCAAAAGTTTTGTCTTTTTCTTCTAGCCAATCATCATATTCTTTGTATTCATCTTTTTCAATTAAATACATTCTATCTGCGAGTTCTTCACTTGTATCTAAAGAATAATAAATTAGATATTTTACTTTCGTTTTATTCTGTTTTTCTTCTAAATCAGAAAGTTCAAAAAGTTGACCTTTTATATCTTTTTCTCCATTGTCAAACATTTCAGGAGCCTTGACTTCAATATATAAAAAGGGATTGCCGTGTTGATCTTTAACAATTACATCAACTCTAGCAGAATCATCTTTGTTTTTTTGTTTCTCTCGACCAATACTTCCTCTTACATAATATTTTTCGAGTTCAATATTTTTTTCCGAGTACCCAAGTTCATTTACAAGTTTGTCAACTAAAAAAGCTCTTACAACTTCTTCTGGTCCAAGTTTTTCAATTTTGGGTTTTGTAATACCCTTTGAATATTCAACCGTTTCTTTTTCAAGGTCGATTTTTGCAACCTTATTCTTGCTTTTTGCAAGTTTTTCTTTTGTTAATTTTTTCCAGTCGCTCATTATATTTTGTTTCTTTTTTCTAGTAATTCGGCTACTTCTATGTTTAAGATTCCTGCAATTTTATACAAGTCTTCTAAACTCGGTTGTCTCTTGTTTTGAGCATATGAGTGAACCATATTGTAACTCTTTCCAAGTTGTTCAGACAACCAGATTTGTTTTATTCCTTTTTTTTCTAAAACCTCTTTTATTCGGTTCATTTTTGAATTTTTTTAATTCAGTCTACTAATGTAAAGAACATTTTCAATATACTCACTAAATGAGTATTAAAATTATCATTCCGTAAGAGTGAGAAGTGTGAAAGGCAAGCTCTTTTTATTTTTTGAGCCACGAAAAAAATAAAATGTGCTTGACTGCGAGTTGGCTTTTCAGAGCTTGTGACTAACTTTAAATATATGGCAAGTTGGGCAGATGATAAGCGATTAATTTCGGTTTTGTACTAAGTTAAACTTTTCTCTTTTGATTTATCTTTTTTGTTTAAAGCCAAATCAAAATATTTGGCGACCTCGTAAAAAAACAACACCTTTTCGAGCTAGCTATATATATATATAGTGTTAGAAAGTTGGTTTTTATCGTTTTTTATGTTTCTCTTTTTCAATTATACAACCACAATCAATTTCCGAAATCGGTTTTATTGAGTTCTTTTTTATTTTCCATTCCGTTAAAATTAAATCGGGATATATTGGCATTCCGATTCCTATAAAAGTAGAGTCAGATTTAATCAGAGAATCTCTTTCAGATTTTAAATATTTATCGGTAAATTCAATGTCGTTTTTAAATTTAATTTTCTTGTTTTCAACAGAGTAAATTCCAGTTACTTCCACTTGACAGGCACTCAATCCATATTTATATTTAAAAATACCGTTTTCTCGTAATTCCATAATTGACCATTTTTCCAATCCTTTTATTCGCCCCAAATTTGGTAAACACTCATCTCCATTCCATTTTCGCTTAAAAGTATAAATCCGTTTTCGGTTGTTGAATCATCAGTTCCAGAGTCAAATATCAATCGGTTTGTTTTAAATCGGTAAAGTTTAGAATCTGTATTTATCCAACGAGGAAGTGGTTGACTTTTGTAATCCGCATTTTTTGCATTCGGCTCGAAATTTTTAAGCGGAACACGGATAATCGATTTATTCAGTTCCGACATATTTTTCAATTCATTTTCATTCAGTGATTTGCTGTCAATCAGTTTCCAGTCATTTTCTTCCGCAATCTTTTTCAGTTCCGATATTTTAAAACTTGCGTTCGGTTTTGCTTTCCAGTTTATTGCTAAAGTTCCGCCCCAAGGTCCTTGGTCATTTTTTTGTTCGGTTATTTGGTCAGATTTGTATCGTAACCAAAATCCTGAATGTGTCAATCGGCTACACGAAATAAAATTTAGTCCAATCAACAAAATCAAAAGTTTTTTCATTTAGCGCAAATTTTTTCTCGTATTGGTGGCAACGTTCAGTATAAGAAATCGTAGGGCAGGTGATAAGCACTATCGTTTCGGTTTATTACTTAGCTAAATATAAATATTTTGCTTTTATCTTTTCTACTATAAATGCCAAATTTTATATTTAGCGGACTTTGTTAATATTCACAGACTTTTCGATTTAGCACAAACGCCCTATGTTTTTCATACATTGTTATGGGCTTTTTATATTGGGATAACAACTTCTTCTTCAATGAATAATAAGTCAATAGCATTAAAAATCTTTTCAAATTCGGAAAAATGAACAGAATCTAAACCATTTATTAATTCTGAGAAGTCATTCTTTTTGTCTTTTATTCTTGAAACTTCCGTATTCATAACATAACTTTTAATCATATTATTTTGTTCTAGAATTTCATTCGAAAAAAAATGTTCAATTACAAGAAACCTATCTTGCATTTCAGTATTTGAAACAAAAAGTTCTCTTCCATCGGGAATAGGAAGAAGTAATCCATGAATGTCTTTTTCTAGATGTTTACGACTATTATTTTCAAAAGAATAATTATCAAAAACATTTTTTTTGAGTCCTTTAAATTTGTTGTTCCCTTCTTGGTCATTATCAAATAAGCCTACAATTTTCAACGAATCAATTAGATTTGAGACAAACTCTAGAGTTTGTTGGACAGAATCAGCACTTCCAGTTCGTTTTTCTACATCAATCTCTCTACCTGTAGGAATTATTAAATAAGGGATTTCAGTATCAGGATTCAGTTTTTCCCAAGCAGATTCTAGTATTTTTTTATCAGATTTGCCTTCTGTTAAAACTATTATTTTATCAGAATTAGATTTTTCAAGAGAATACAAGTCTTTAGCTAAATCAACTCCGACGCTTGAATAAGAATCAATAGGTAAACTTCTTACAACACCTTGTTCTATAGATTTTTGATTAAAATAAAACAACTGTCCATCTTCTGCTTTATTAATTAGTCGGTCATTGTGTGAAATTAGGAATATTTGATATTCCGTATTTTTTCTTAACTCGTCAATTAAGCTTGTTTGAAGATTTGTATGGATATGTGAATCTGGTTCATCTATCAGTAATATGTTTACACAATGCTCGTGTTTCTTTATGAAATCAAGTGTTGAGAAGATTTCAAGCACTTGTAAAATTCCACTTCCCATTAATGAAATTTCTACTTCTGACTTACCTTCTTCCTGAATTGTTAGTCTTACATGTTCATCATCCTGTTTATTTTTGTTTTTAGAACGAATAGTAAAATTTGTTTTAAAAACATTTTTTAATTTTTCTTCAAGTTCTTGAAATTTAATATCTGCCTTTTCCGATTTTAGAATTTTATTCCTAATCACTTCATATGATTTACCAAGGGATATCTTTTTAATTAATTGAGCATTATTATAAAATGGCTCATTTTTAATTGAATTGAATAATGGTCGAGTTTGGTATATGAATATTGTGTTTCTTAGATTTAGACCTAAATCAATTATTTTATCTCTAAAGTTATTGAACGATATGGAGTCATATTTTATTCTAAAATACGAATTTGGAATATTTGGTTTTTCTATAGTTATTTTTAAAGGGTAGTCAACTTCTTCATGAGAGAATGTTAACGTCACTGAAAGCTTTTTTTTTGATGATTTCTTAAAAATATCTTTATCAGATGTAATGCGTAAGAAAAATAAAGATTCAAAGGTTAAATAACAAGGTGTAGAACTTCCATAAAAACTTTTACCATTGTTTTGGATGAGTCTGTCATATGCACATTTCCATAGTTGGACAGCTTCTAGTACAGTAGATTTTCTAATATTATTTTCTCCAACAACAAAATTAAATTCATCATTACATTGAAACTTTAACTTATCATAAGTTTTAAAATTATCTATATAAATTTCTTTTATTCTCATAATAATTTAGGTGCTGTTTTTTAATTGCCCATAACTTATATATATATATATGAACACTAAAGGTGTCGTTATGCCACTAAATTGTCATATAATCGATACTTTTAGGTGTTTTTATACAACTCAATTATTCAATTAATAGTTGAGTATTCGAATATAATTTAAAATAAAAACTTAGCTATATAAAATGGCTTATTAAAAGCAAGGATGTAAAACATTAATTGGTAAAACTATAGATTAAAGAATAGGGGAGAGCTAAAAATTTAAAGTATAATCATCTGAATAATCTTTAGGTAAAGACGCTCCTATGTCCCTAAGATAATTTTCTAAACCACTAATAGATTTATGTCTAGTAATAGTCATTAATCTATGTTTATTTTCTAAATCGGTTAAACCTTGGTTTTTAAAAGAATTAAATAAATCCAAAGCGGTTGTGTGTCGCCCTGAATAAATATTATGATTTTTATTTAGATTATTTTTTTTCCCAATAGCTTTTCTCATTTTTTCAAATCGCCTACTAAAAAAATTAACTTTTGATCTTTCCTTTTCAACTACCCAAGTACCAGGAGTTTTATTTTTAGTAAATAAAAAGTCAGTTGGACTGTATTTATCAAGCTCCATCTTAAGTAAAACCTTTTTTAATTTAGGTATTATTAAAATAGTTGCAGAATCTTCAGTTTTTGTCTTAACTTTAATAATGTTGTTATCTAAATCGATATCTTTAACTTGTAGCCTGCAAATTTCAACATTACGCATTAAGGCATACATAACAAATTTCATAAATGTATATAAATACAAATCATTTTCAATTAAATACTCTTTTATTGCGTTTAGTTGCTTTAGTGTAAAAGGCTGGTTTTTTTGAGCAACTGATTTTAGTTTAGGTATAGCCAACACAAAATTAAAGTCTAGAATATCGTCATGTACCATTTGAGATACTAAAGAAGATATTAGGCGTCTATAATTATTTCGGGTGGTATTACTATTGGCTCTACCATTTTGATCTGTTAATTCATTTAAAAATATTACAATATGCCTTTTTGTAAGCTCTTTAATACTTATTGTGAATAGATTATTAGATTTTAACCACTTTATAAATACATTGTATTGAGTATTATTAACATCTTTAGAAGTTTGTCCCCATACTTTACATTTTTCTTTAAAAGCAATATCAAATGCTTCAGAAACAGAAAATGTTTCTTTATTAATTAAATCTTCTTTAAATTTCTTTATTTCCCAAGGGTTTCCTCCATCTTGTAAAAATCGAAGTGTGGCTTTTCTTAAGTTATTACCAGCTTCAGTGCGTTGAGAAATAGTTTTTAAACGGTTTATACCTTGTTTTTCTCTGTATTTTTCTAATAAATTTGAAGTAGGATTACGGAACCAGTAATAAACATACCAATATTCATTAATATCAGGCCTACTAGTTCCTTTGATTTTAGGTATGTAAAGTTTAGGGTTTGTGAACAATTTTTGTAAGTATTTTACAGGCACTTTTACAGGCACTTTTACTCTTTTGTCATAAAATAAAGCTTTCATTTTAATTAGTGTTTTTAGACAACTAGTTAAAAAAGAAAGATTTATGCTTTGTACACATAGCGGGAGTCGAACCCGCACGTTCTTACGAACACAAGCCCCTCAAGCCTGCACGTCTACCAATTCCGCCATATGTGCTTAAATTAAAAAAGTTAAGCAAACGAATGCTTAACTTTTTTGTGACCGGGCTGGGGCTCGAACCCAGGACCCTCTCCTTAAAAGGGAGATGCTCTACCAACTGAGCTACCAGGTCATTTGCTTCTTTATTAAAGCGGTTGCAAATATACAACTATTCTTTAATTCAAAAAAACTTTTTTGTAATATTTTTTACTCATATTTGTAACCACTTAATTATTAGATTATGAAAATTGTTTTAATAGGATATATGGCTAGTGGAAAATCTACAATTGGTAGATTATTATCACAAAAAATGAACTTTTCTTTTATTGATTTAGATAATTATATTGAAGAAAAGGAAAAAATGACGGTATCTGAAATCTTTGAGAAGAAAGGTGAAATATATTTTAGAAAAGCAGAACACTTATATTTAAAAGAATTAATGGTCTTAAATAAGGATATTGTCTTATCATTAGGAGGAGGTACTCCTTGCTATGCTGGTAACATGGATATAATTACTGAATCTAAAAATACGAATGCTATATATTTAAAAACAAGTATTGATACAATTGTTAAAAGATTGACCAATGAAAAAAATCAAAGACCTTTAGTAGCTCGATTAAAAGAAGATGAATTAGCGGAGTTTGTGGCTAAACATTTATTTGAACGAAGCTACTTTTATAACAAGTCGAAATATAAATTACCTGTAGATAATAAAAATACACAGGAAATTGTAGAAGAGGTATACCAATTATTAAGTTAGATAAACAAGGGTTTCGTTATTTTTAAACTCTACTACTACATGTTCCTTTGTTGATGTAGATAAAGAAATTCCTTTAAAATCAGCTTTAACAGGGTATTTCTTATGATTTCTATTAACTAAAACAGCTGTTTTAAATCTTTTTAAAGGTACATCAAGAAAATGCTTTACAGCATATATTAATGTTGTACCCGAATTTAAAACATCATCAACTAATACCAAAGATTTGTTTTGGTATTGATTGCTATCTATAGAAGTTGTAATAGGCGTAATAGGATTTTTTTTATCTATTATAACCTTACATAATTCAATTTTTAAGGGTGATATTTCAGCTAATACAGCCTGAATCTTCTCAGCAAATAAATAACCATTATTAGCGATACCAGCAATTATAATATCAGTTTCATTGCTGTTACTTTCATATATTTGAAAGGCTATTCTTCTAATTTTTTGCGCGACTTGGCTATCCGTTAAAATAATATTGTCAGCTATAATCATATTTGTTAATTTATTATTGAATAAAAGATATTACAAATTAATATCATTTTCTTCAGAATCATCGTAATAATCGTCAATATCTCGTCTATCTTTTTTTGTAGGCCTTCCAGCACCTTTTTTTCGATAGTAATCTTTTGAATATTTTAATAGCGCTGTTTTTTCAAACTCCTCCTTTGGTGTTATATCTTTTCTGTATAAATCTACCAATTTAGCTCCAACTCGGCTATCTGGTATGTCTATTACTTTTATTTTATAGTTAATTTGATTCTTTCGAATGATTATTTCTTCATTACCGAATATATCTTTAGAAGGTTTTAAATTTACTCCATCAATTTTAATATGCCCTTTTTTACACGCTTCAGTAGCGATACTGCGTGTTTTAAATAAGCGAATGCACCATAAATATTTGTCAATTCTCATATGAAAAGTTAAAATTTATCTTTTAGTTTTTTACAAAGGTATAAAAATGGTAAATTGCGCGTTAAAATTTCAATATTAAATGATAAAATTTAAACATCTTTTTTGCACTGTGTTTTTAAGTGCTTTGTTATATTCTTGTGGAAGTGATAGTAACACTATTGTAAAATTTGATCATGAAGCGCAAGCTTTAAAAGACAAAGATTCTATAGCTAATTTTTTAGATAACTATTATTTTGATGATACTATAGACTCTATAAAACCTTTAGTTTCTGGAAAAACACCTTTATCAGGAGATGCTAGATTGATTAAAAAGACTCATATTGAAAATGATATATCATATGATTTGTATCATATTATTACTAAAGAAGGTGAGTCTACAAAGCAAGGTAAATCTAGTAGTAAAATTACTACATCTATAGGGAGGCCTACATCTTTAGATTCTGTTTTTACTAAATACCAAGTTTGGTATACATCTAAGACGAGTGAGTTTGTCTTAAATCAGACAGGAAGTACGCCTATATGGTGGAATTTGACTGCAAGTAATAGTCCTATTGCTGCCCGTAACCCTATTAGAGGATGGTCTTTAGGGATACCTAATTTTAGAGCAGGATTGAACAATACAAGTGATGGTCCTATATCTTATGAGAAATTTGGAAAGGGGATACTTATTATTCCTTCAGGTTTAGCTTATGCTGAGTTACCTAGTGGAAATATACCAGCTAACTCACAACTTGTATTTTATATAGATTTGTTAGATTTTGTTGAAAATACGGATCATGATCAAGATGGAGTTTTCTCAATTTTAGAAGACGCAGATGAAGATGGTAATTCAAGAAATGATGATACTGATAAAGATAGAATAGTAAATTACCTTGATGTAGATGATGATGGAGATGGTATACTAACAAAAAATGAAGATCCAAATGGTGATGGTGATCCTAGTAATGATTTTAGTGATCCAAATAAACCTACTGTTCCTGATTATTTAAATAGAGATATTAGAAAATAAGACATAAAAAAAACCGAACTTAATGTTCGGTTTTTTTTATGTCTTATTTTTAGTAAAATTAAAATCGATATGATAAACCAACAATTATTTGGTTTACTCGAGTATCAAAATCAATATCAGGATCTGTATTATTACTTATTAATTTTGATTCAGTATCAGAAAAACCTCTTTCCCAACGTATATCTAACCCTATTTTACCTAATTCCACACCAGCACCTAGTTGAAGCCCAACAGTGAATCCACTAGCATCTGTTTTTAAGTCAGAGATACTTTTTAAATCAAAGTCACCGTCAATTATATATTGAAAAGAGGGACCAGCAAATATATGTGCAATTTTAAAAATTTTCTTACCCAACAATACTGGTATATCAATTTTTTGAAAATCATACGAGGCTAATTCGTTAGAATTTTTAAAAGATAATTCACTTTTTAAGGAAGTGTAGACTAATTCAGGACGAATATATAAGCCAATAACAGGGATTTTAATTCGGGTCCATATACCAGCATGGAAACCTGTTTTACTTTTAGCTCCACTAAGAACATCAGTTTTTACTTCTAGAAAAGAATCCGAATTATAATTTACCCCTCCTTTAATACCAAATTGTATTTGACTTTGACTTAATTGGGTTCCTCCTATGAAAAGGAGTGCTAATAAAAATATTTTTTTCATCGTTTATTATTTTAGTATACTATTAAAACTTATTTTATCTTAATTTATTGAGTGTTGAAAAAAAAAGCATCATTTTTTAATTTAAAAAATGATGCTTTTTTTTAGTATTAAGTAAAACTACTTTCTTGAGATTACTTTTTCTACGGCTTTAACTATAGCTTCATCATTTAAGCCATATTTTTCCATTAATTGAGCTGGAGTAGCAGATTCTCCAAAACTATCATTAACAGCTACGAATTCTTGTGGAGTAGGAGTGTTCGTTGCTAAACAACGAGCAACGCTTTCACCTAATCCTCCAAATTTATTATGCTCTTCAGCAGTAACAATACAACCTGTTTTTGCAATAGACTTTAATATAATATCTTCATCTAAAGGTTTAATAGTGTGTATATTTATTACTTCTGCAGAAATTCCTTTTTCTTCTAATTGTTCAGCAGCCTGTAAAGCTTCCCAAACTAAGTGTCCTGTTGCTACAATTGTAACATCATTTCCTTCTGTAAGTTTTATTCCTTTACCAATTTCAAAAGGTTGTTCTGTCATAAAAACAGGTACTTTTGGTCTACCAAAACGTAAATACACAGGTCCCTCATATGCTGCAATAGCAATTGTTGCTGCTTTAGTTTGGCTATAATCACAAGTATTAATAACTGTCATACCTGGTAACATTTTCATTAACCCGATATCTTCTAGTATTTGATGTGTAGCCCCGTCTTCACCAAGTGTTAAACCTGCATGTGAAGCACATATTTTTACATTTTTATCTGAATAAGCTACAGATTGACGAATTTGATCGTATACACGACCTGTAGAGAAGTTTGCAAAAGTTCCTGTAAATGGAATTTTTCCTCCAATAGTTAAACCAGCAGCAATACCAATCATATTTGCTTCAGCAATTCCTATTTGAAAGAAACGTTCTGGATGATTGTTTTTAAAGTCCCCCATTTTTAAAGAGCCTGTTAAATCTGCACATAATGCTACTACATTAGGATTTGTTTTTCCTAATTCGGTTAAACCATCTCCAAACCCAGATCGGGTATCTTTTTTTTCGGTGTAAGTATATTTTTTCATTAGTTGTGTTGTGTAAATACGTGTCAAAAATAATCTTTTATAAAAATGTAGAACTACAAATTTATTAATTCTTTATAAAGTTTATGAACAGGAAAGCCCATAACATTAAAATAACTACCTTTTATTTCAGTTATTCCTATCTTTCCAATCCATTCTTGAATACCATAAGCACCTGCTTTGTCATAAGGTTTATAATTTTTTATATAATATTCAATTTCAATATCAGTAAGCTTTTTAAAAGTAACAGTAGTAGTATCATTAATTATATGCTTAAAGTTTTTATTTAAAATACAGATTGATGTAATTACTTGGTGTGTATTATTAGATAACTCTTTTAGCATTTTAAAAGCTTCATTGTAATCTTTAGGCTTGCCTAGTGCTTTGTTGTTAGACCAAACAATAGTATCTGAAGTAATTAAGATATCTTTTTCATTTAATTCATCACTAAAAGGTTTTGATTTTAGATCAGAAAGATAATCTGTTATTTCAGAAGCGACTAAATGTTCAGGATAAATCTCTTCAACTTCTTTTGTTTTTATAGTGAAATCTATATCTAAGTCTTTTAAAAGTTGTTGCCTCCTTGGTGATTTAGAAGCAAGAATTATAGTGTAATTTAATAATTTAGTTGATAGCATGTTTAATGTAATAAGATATTATAGGAATACTTAAAACAGCTAAAAAGTAACCAATGTTTGATAGTTTGTATAAAAAAATATAATCATTAGAACTTGAAGCTGTCATTAATTTATAGATTATGAATAATTGAGGAATTGTACCTAATAATATGATTGTGGTAAATAAGTATGTGTTTTCAACGTATATAATGGCAATAAAAAAAACAAATAAACAGACTAAAATACAAATAGCTAATGCAATTTTAGTTGCTCTATTTCTACCTAATAAAATAGGTAATGTTTTGTGTTTGAAATTATTGTCGGAGTTTATATTGTTAATATCAATTATTATTTCTCTAATAATATTACTTAAAAAAGAAATAACTACATATATTAATATTATAATCTGTAATTTAAAAAAGAGATCCCATTGAGATGATGATAAATTAGAAGGGAGGTCAAACCAACAAACAATTAGAATAGTAAAGGATTTAATAAAAGATAAAAGGAGATTACTAAAAAATGTTTTTTTTCTAACTTTTTTAGCGTAAAAAAAAGTATAAATTACTCCAAAAATAAAAAGAAAACTGTAATTAGGTTTATGAATTTTAAAAGCTAATAGAAAGCCTAGTACTAAGCTCAAAAAAGCAAAAATAATAGCATACTCTTTTGCTTTTTTTACTGGGAATTTAACATTCCTTTTTTGTTTTCTATAAAAATAATTAAATAAATAACCTGATGCAATTATTAAAACACCAGAACTTACTAAAATACCTAAATCAAAAAAAGAAAGAGTTGTTTCGAACCCAAAACCATTTATAAGGCAGTATTTTAATAAAAATAGAATAAAATAAAAGTATAAGAGTCTTTTCCAGTGAATAATATGAAAAAAAATAGAAAGCATTAATTAAAATCTTTTTTAATTCTTGCTAAATCTTTTTTATTATCTCTGTCTTTCATTGTTTGACGCTTATCATGCGTTTTTTTACCTTTAGCTAAAGCAATATCAAGTTTTGCCCAACCATTTTCATTAATAAATAGTTTAAGAGGCACAACAGTATTTCCTTTAGCTTCAACTTCTCTCTCTAATTTTTTAAGTTCCTTTTTATTTAATAGTAAACGGCGCTCACTTGTTGTTTTGTGATTAAAATGGTTACCAAAGGCATACTCTTCAATATACATATTAATAACAAAAAGTTCTCCTTGATCATTAAACTCACAAAAACTTTCTGTTATTCGAGCTTTACTTAATCGAATTGATTTTATTTCTGTACCAGTAAGTTGAATTCCGGCAGTATATTTATCTAATATCTCGTATTCGAAACGAGCTTTTTTATTTTGTATGTTAATTTTTTTTTGCATAGTAATTGCAAATATAACTAATAATTTAAGTGTCTAAAGAAAATTATTAAACTATGATTTTAATCATTATTTAGAGCTCTTTCTGAAACTATTTTTGTTATAGAAATTAAAGTTTATAATTATGAAAAAAGTTTTTTTAAGTATCGTTTTTGGGGTTTTATTTTTTACAAATATTAATGCTCAAGAAAATTCTAAAAATGAGAAGAAATGGCAAGCTCGTTTTAGATGGGTAAGTGTATTAGCTAATGAATCTGCAACTATAAGAACTATTGGTGGTGATGTTGAAATTAGTAATAATTTTATTCCTGAATTAGATTTTACATATTTCTTTACAGAAAATATTGCTGCAGAACTAGTTTTAGGAACAACTAAGCATAACGTTAATGCTGTAAACACAGCTTTAGGTAATGTAGATTTAGGGCATGTTTGGTTATTGCCTCCAACATTAATGGCGCAGTATCATTTTAATTTAAGTGATTTTAGGCCTTATGTAGGTGCAGGTGTAAACTACACGTTTTTCTACAATTCAGATCCAGGAGCAGTAGTTGATGTTGATTATGATAACTCTTTTGGTTATGCGCTTCAACTTGGATTTGATTATGATTTAGATGATACATGGTTTTTAAATATTGATGCTAAATATATTGATTTAAGTACTGACGTTACTGTAGATGCTGGAATAGCAGTGTTGCCAGCTGCAGTTAAAATAAACCCTCTTTTAATAGGTTTTGGTGTTGGTATGAGATTTTAGAAGTACAACAAATATTAACGAAAAGAGCTGCTAATTTTTAGTAGCTTTTTTTTATTAACATAAATTTATAATTTTGATATTGTTAAACCTGTAATTTTGAGTTTTAAATGAGACCAAAGTAAACAAAGTTTTATGCGATATATTTTTTTAGTAGTTATTATTTTAACAATAGCTTGTAAGCCAAAGTTTACAGCCCAAGAAATTGTAGATAAATCAGTAAGTAATTCGAACTTAGAAAAAATTTCTAATTCAGAAATTTCTTTTAAGTTTAGGAGTAATCATTATATAGCTAAGAGAAATAAAGGTGATTATGAATTATTTAGGTTTATTACTAAAGATTTAGTCAACTATAAAGATGTCTTATCTAACAATGGTTTTAAACGATATGTTAGTGATAGTTTAGTTTCTTTATCTAAAAAAGATCAAGATGCATATGGTAATTCTGTAAATTCAGTACACTACTTTTCTATTTTACCATATGGATTAAATGATCCTGCAGCAAAAAAGAAGGTATTAGAAAATGTATTTATTAAAGGTAAAGAGTATTATAAAATTCAAGTAACTTTTAATGAAGATGGAGGAGGGGATGATTTTGATGATATATTTATTTACTGGTTTTCAAAAGAAAGCTTCAAGTTAGATTATTTAGCATATAAATACCATACAAATGGTGGAGGTATTCGTTTTAGAGATGTTAAAAAAGAAAATATTGTAAACGGAATTCGTTTTGCTGATTATAATAATTACAAGCCCATAGATAAGAGTATAGACTTTTATGCTATTGATAAATTATATGAGGAAGGAAAATTAAAAAAACTATCTGAGATTGTTTTAGATAATATTGAAATTAAGTACTAAAATTAATTATTAACTTTTAAATGAATACTTGTAGCTCCGTTTTTTGTAACAGTAATAATGTATAAATTACTGTTACTATCAAGAGCACTCTCATTTATTTGTTTGAATAAATCTTTACCCAGTATTTTATTAGCAAAAGAAGGTGTTGTATTGCTATGACCAACAATTAAAACATTTTTACCTTTTGTTTTTAATTTAAAATCATCATCATACAATTTACTAGGATTATATAGTAGTACACTTAATTTGTTTTTTAAAGCTGTAGGTGTTGCTGTTTCTTTAGTTCTATTATATTTTGTACTATAAACCATACTTATGTTTGCAGAAGATAAAACTTCTGACCAAAAAGCAGCACGTTTAACACCTTTATTAGTTAAATGTGGATTTCTATCCGTTTTATCTGTTTTGTTTTTTTCTGCATGACGAATTAGATAATAAGTTGTAATATCATCTTGAGAAAAAATAGATAATGAGCTTAAAATAAAAGTAATAAGGAAGAAATATTTTTTCATAAGTGTTTATTTATTAAGCAATATAGTTAAAATAAAAAAAGTGATGCTTTTTTAAGCATCACTTTTAATCAGCTATATAAACTAACTTCTAGTTTTCTGTTAAATCAGATTGATTTCTGAAAACTAGTTTATTATCAAAAGCATCTAATAATATGATACTATCTGTACTTATTTTTCCTGCTAAAATTTCTTTAGATAATTGATTTAACACTTCTTTTTGAATTACCCGTTTAACCGGGCGAGCTCCAAATTCAGGTTGATAGCCTTTAACAGCTAAATAATCAATAGCTTCATCTGTAGCGTCAAATGTTATGTTCTGTTCAGCAATCATCTTTTTAACATTATTCAACTGTATTTTTACAATTTTTTTAATATCATCTGTAGATAACGGAGTAAACAATGTAATATCATCAATTCTATTAATAAATTCTGGTCTAACAGTTTGTTTTAGTAAACCTAAAACTTCAACTTTAGCTAGTTCCATTGTTGTATGAATATCACCTTTCATATTCTCAAATTTTTCTTGAATAATATGACTTCCCATATTAGATGTCATAATAATAATGGTGTTTTTAAAATCAGCAACACGACCTTTATTATCTGTTAATCTACCTTCATCTAATACTTGTAATAATACATTAAACGTATCTGGATGTGCTTTTTCAATTTCATCTAATAATATAACAGAATAAGGTTTTCGACGAACAGCTTCTGTTAATTGTCCCCCTTCATCATAACCAACATAACCAGGAGGTGCACCAACTAAACGACTTACAGAATGACGTTCTTGATATTCACTCATGTCAATTCTAGTCATTGCATTTTCATCATCAAATAAATAACCTGCTAACGCTTTTGCTAACTCTGTTTTACCAACACCTGTTGTACCTAGAAATAAGAAAGAACCAATAGGTTTGTTAGGGTTTTGCAGTCCTGCTCTAGATCGTCGAACAGCATCAGAAACAGCTTCAATAGCTTCTTCTTGACCTACAACACGTTTGTGTAATTCATTTTCTAATTGTAATAATTTTTCACGTTCAGATTGTATCATCTTTGTCACAGGAACTCCTGTCCATTTAGCAACAACCTCTGCAATATCATCGTAGGTAACCTCTTCTTTTATTAATGCATTTTCGCTTTGGTTAGCTAAGATTTCTTGTTGTTTTTCAAGTGCCTCTTGAGCTTCTTTTATCTTACCATAGCGCAACTCTGCAACTTTACCGTAATCTCCATTACGTTCAGCTTTATCAGCTTCAATTTTGTAATTTTCAATATCCGTTTTTAATTGCTGAACAGCATCTACAATAGCTTTTTCAGATAACCATTTGGCGCTAATTTCATTACGCTCTTCTTTAAGGTTAGCTACATCTGCATTTAAAGACTTTAGTTTTGTTTCATCATTTTCGCGTTTAATAGCTTCAATTTCAATTTCTAATTGCATTATTTTACGATCTAAAACATCTAATTCTTCTGGTTTAGAATTAATTTCCATTCGTAATTTAGCAGCTGCTTCATCCATTAAGTCAATCGCTTTGTCTGGTAAAAAGCGATTGGTAATATAACGTTGTGATAACTCAACAGCACCAATAATAGCTTCATCTTTAATACGTACTTTATGATGTGTTTCGTATTTATCTTTAATTCCGCGAAGAATAGAAATAGCACTTTCGGTATCAGGTTCATCAACAATAACTTTCTGAAAACGACGCTCTAAAGCTTTGTCTTTTTCAAAATATTTTTGATATTCATCTAAAGTTGTAGCACCAATTGCACGTAATTCTCCACGAGCTAATGCGGGTTTTAAAATATTTGCAGCATCCATTGCTCCTTGACCGCCACCTGCACCAACTAAGGTGTGAATTTCATCAATAAATAAAACAACATCTCCTTCAGATGTTGTTACTTCTTTAACAACCGATTTTAAACGCTCTTCAAACTCCCCCTTAAATTTAGCTCCTGCAATTAAGGCTCCCATATCTAAAGAAAAAATAATTTTATCTTTTAAGTTTTCAGGAACATCTCCTCTAATAATTCTATGCGCTAAACCTTCAGCAATAGCAGTTTTACCAGTACCAGGTTCACCAACTAAAATAGGGTTATTTTTAGTTCTACGTGATAAAATTTGTAATAAACGACGAATTTCTTCATCACGTCCAATTACAGGATCTAGTTTTCCGTCTTGCGCTAATTTATTTAAGTTATTCGCATATTTATTTAAAGAATTATACGTTTCTTCAGCATTTTGAGAAGTAACTCTTTCGCCTTTTCGTAATTCTTCAATAGTAGCTTTTAAGCTTTTTTCAGTAACTCCTTGATCTTTTAATACCTGTGCTATTTGACTTTTCGATTTAAAAATAGCAATGATTAAATGTTCTATAGAAACATATTCATCATTCATTTTTTTAGCAATAATAGCAGCTTCAGTTAATGTTTTATTTGCTTCACGAGAAAGCATTAACTCTGCACCAGAAACTTTAGGAAATCCTTCTAGTTGTTTATCTAAAATTTGTTGGACAACATTAATATTAATGTTGAGTTTTTTTAATGTAAAAGGCAACACATTTTCATCAATAATTAATAATGCTTTAAATATGTGCTCATTTTCTATTTGTTGATTACCATAACTTTGCGCTAACTGTTGTGCTTGTTGTATGGTTTCTTGTGATTTTGTTGTATAATTGTTGAAATTCATAATTTTATTATTTGTCTTCTTCGATGAATTAAGGTCAAAAGTAATACCAATGAATAACTTTATTAAAATTAAGACAAAATGTCTTCAATCGTGTTGTTTTTACTGACTTTTTGACTTACTGAAAGGTTTTGTATTTAACATCGACAGATTAAAAAAATATATAAATGGGAATACTTAATTCAATCTTTGGAAAAAAACAAGAAAAACAAGAAAAACAGGAATCTTTTATTAATTGGATTCCGTTAACATCATTAGAACAGCTCAAACAAATTAAAAATTTATCAAAAAAAGAACCTGTCGCAATTTTTAAACATTCTACAAGATGTGGTATCAGTAGTATGGTAATTAAACGCTTTGTAAGTAATTTTGATGAAACTTTAAAAGATTTTAAGGTGTATTATCTTGATTTACTTTCATACAGAGAGTTATCTAATGAAATAGGATACGAGTTTCAAATACTACATCAATCTCCTCAGTTATTGGTAATTAAAAAAGGGGAAGTTGTTGCGCACGCATCTCATTATAATATTGCTCAAATTGATTTAAGAAAATTCTAAAAAATTTTACGTTTTCAATGAAACTTATTTAAATACATCGTATTTTTGTGTATTACAAAAAAGTATAAAATTGAGTAACGAAACCACGACTTCACAAGAAACTAAAGGAAAAAATTTATACGGTTATCAGAAAGATGCATTGTTTAAAATTTTTAAAAGTTTTGAAAATGCCCCTGAAAATTATCATTTACTATATCAATTACCAACAGGAGGAGGTAAAACTGTAATTTTCTCTGAAATTACCCGTCAATTTATAAAGCATTATCAAAAAAAGGTATTGATAATGACCCACCGAATTGAATTATGTAAGCAAACTGCAAAGATGCTTGGTGAATTTGGTGTAGATAATAAAATTATTGATAGTAAGGCTACTTTAGATGATCAAGATAAATATGATTGTTTTGTAGCCATGGTTGAAACACTAAACAATCGTTTAAACGACGGTATGTTAGATATCTCTGATGTAGGTTTAGTTATTGTTGATGAGGCACATTATAATTCGTTTACCAAATTATTTAAGTTTTTTGATAAGTCGTTTGTTCTTGGGGTAACAGCAACTCCTTTAAGTTCGAATATTAAATTACCAATGAAAGACAATTATGACGACTTAATTGCAGGTGAAAGTATTGGAACTTTAATTGAAAGCGAATATTTAGCAAAAGCAAACGTGTTTTCTTATAATGTAGGTTTAACTTCCTTAGAGATTGGAGCAAACGGAGATTATACTGTTAAATCTTCGGAAGATTTATACACGAACACTGATATGTTATCTAAGCTTTTACAAGCTTATGAAGAACGCGCTAAAGGAACAAAAACCCTGATTTTTAATAACGGTATTAATACATCACTTCATGTATATGATACTTTTAAGAAAGCTGGATATCCTATTGCTCATTTAGATAACACAAATACAAAAAAAGAGCGTGATTTTATTTTAAAATGGTTTCATACAACGCCTAACGCTATTATTACATCAGTAAGTATACTAACAACTGGTTTTGATGAGCCTTCGGTAAAATCAATCATTTTAAATAGAGCTACAAAATCTCTAACGTTGTATTACCAGATGATTGGTAGAGGGTCGCGTATATTTAAGGGGAAAAATGAATTTAATGTAATTGATTTAGGAAATAATTTTCATCGTTTTGGACCATGGGGTGCTGATTTAGATTGGCATAAAATGTTTAGAGCACCTAACTTTTACTTAGATAATTTATTATCTGATGAAGAAATCGAAAATGATTTTAGATATGAGTTACCAGCTGATGTTAAAGAAGAATTTGCAAATTCTTCTGATTTATATTTCGACGTAAAAAAGATATATATAGAGGTTATTCAAGCAGGGTTATCATCAAAAAAAGTATTAGAAAAATCAATAGATCATCACGCTAAGATTTGTATAGAAAATAGTGAAGATGTTTTTGATGCCTTAATTTTAGCAAAGAAATTAGGCGGAGAAATTGATGATAGAATTCATAGGTACTCAAAATGTATTTGTAAGAGTACTCACAATTTTATTGATTGGTTACAAGATGACTACCGTAAGAAATTAAATTCTCATTTGCGTAACAATTTTGATGAGATATATGAAGATATATTTGGGCACCCACCACCTGAAGAAGAGGAGGAGGAAGATTAAAAAAAATAAAAAATCCAGTTCATTTTGAACTGGATTTTTTTTAGTTATAAACCTTTGTTACGATATGCTAGCTAAATTATTCTTTAGCGGGTAATATTTTACCGGTACATTCTCCAAAACCGATACGTACTTCATCGTTTTGAGAATATCCACGCATAATAACAGTATCGTGATCGTTGATAAATTTACGTTCAGACCCATCATTCATTTTTAATGGATTTTGACCTTTCCATGTTAATTCTAACATAGACCCGAAACTATCTTTTGTAGGACCAGAAATTGTTCCAGATCCCATCATATCTCCTGCGTTTATAGGGCAACCGTTTACAGTATGATGCGCTAATTGCTGTGCCATTGTCCAGTACATGTACTTGAAATTAGAATTACAAACAACCGTTTCTTCTTTATTTTCTGGCTGAATTGCCATTTGCAAATTAATATCAAAACTATCTTTTCCTTCTCTCTGTAAATAAGGTAAAGGCTCATACATTTGTTTAGGGTTGTCAACTCTAAAAGGCTCTAAAGCATCTAAAGTAACAATCCAAGGAGAAATTGTTGAAGCAAAGTTTTTTCCTAAGAAAGGACCTAATGGTACATATTCCCATGCTTGAATATCTCTAGCTGACCAGTCATTAAATAAAACCAATCCAAAGATATATTCATCAGCGTCTTTAATAGGGATTCTATCTCCTAAATCATTGGCAACAGTAGTTATAAAAGCCATTTCTAGTTCAAAATCTAATAATTTTGAAGGGCCAAAATTAGGAGTTGTTTCTCCTTCGCTAGGACGTTGTTGACCAATAGGGCGACGAATAGGAGTACCTGAAGGCACAATAGAAGAGCTTCTTCCATGGTAACCTATTGGTATACGTAACCAGTTTGGAAATAATGCATTTTCTGGATCACGAAATAATGAACCTACATTAGTAGCATGTTCTTTACTTGCGTAAAAATCAGTGTAATCTCCAACAGAAACAGGTAGCTGCATTTCAACATCTTCCATTCTAAAAATCACACTATCTTTATGTGCTATATTATCTCTAAGTTCTCCGTTAGTTACATCAAAAATATCAGCAATTCGATTACGTACTAAACGCCATGTTTTGCGTCCGTCAGCAATAAAATCATTTAATGTGTCTTGTAAAAATATATCATCTGTTAAAGGGATTTCTTTAAAGTAGCCTAGTTGATGTAAAGCACCTAAATCGATAGCAAAATCACCAATTCTAGTACCAATTGTTATGATATCATCTTTTGTTATAAATACTCCAAAAGGAATATTTTGAATAGGAAAATCAGAGTCTTTATTAACGTTTAACCAAGATTTTCTATTAGGATTATTTGCCGTTATTTTCATTGAAATAGTTATGTTTATTTTACCTCAAACCTACATATTTTTTAAATTAAATGCAAGTGTTTAGTGTGAAAAAAAGGTAAAATAGTATAAAAAATAGCCTGTTTATTCTTATGTGAAAAGGTTAATTCCATATAGGTTAACTGGTACAATAACTTTTAAAGCTAGTAGAAAATAGAATATAGGTATATCGGATTAAAATTAGATAAAAATTGCATAAAGTTTCAATAATAAAATTATTACATTTGGCTACATATTTAACAACACATAAGATGCAAAAAGATCATCAAATATTTGATTTAATTCAAGAAGAAAAAGAACGTCAGCTAAATGGTTTAGAACTGATTGCTTCAGAAAACTTTGTAAGCGAGCAAGTAATGCAAGCACAGGGTTCTATTTTAACTAATAAATATGCAGAAGGATATCCAGGTAAGCGCTATTATGGTGGATGTGAAGTAGTAGATATTGTAGAGCAGATTGCTATTGATAGAGCTAAAGAATTGTTTGGAGCAGAATATGTAAATGTTCAGCCACATTCTGGTTCACAAGCAAACACAGCTGTTTTTGCAGCTTGTTTAAACCCAGGAGATACAATTTTAGGTTTTGATTTATCACATGGTGGGCACTTAACTCACGGATCTCCAGTAAACTTTTCAGGTAAATTATACAATCCTGTTTTTTATGGAGTAGATAAAGCTACAGGTAAAATTGATTATAATCATTTAGAGCAACAAGCTAAAGAGCATAAACCAAAATTAATTATTGCAGGAGCTTCGGCATATTCTCGTGATATGGATTTTGAAAAATTTAGAGAGATTGCAGACAGCGTTGGAGCAATTTTAATGGCAGATATTTCGCATCCAGCAGGTTTAATAGCAAAAGGTATTTTATCTGATCCATTACCTCATTGTCATATTGTAACTACAACTACGCATAAAACGTTACGTGGTCCTCGTGGAGGAATTATTATGATAGGTAAAGATTTTGAAAACCCTTTTGGTTTAAAATTAAAATCAGGAAAATTAAAGAAAATGTCAACATTGATTAATTCTGCAGTTTTTCCAGGAAATCAAGGTGGACCATTAGAGCATGTTATTGCGGCAAAAGCAGTTGCTTTTGGTGAAGCTTTAACAGATGAGTTTTTGGAATACCAATTACAAGTAAAAGAAAATGCACAAGCAATGGCAAAAGCTTTTGTTGCTAAAGGATATAATATTATCTCTGGAGGAACAGACAACCATTGTATGTTAATTGATTTACGTAATAAAGATATTACAGGTAAAGATGCTGAAATAGCATTAGGAAAAGCAGATATTACTGTAAACAAAAATATGGTTCCTTTCGATACTCAAAGTCCGTTTGTAACTTCAGGTATTCGTATAGGTACACCCGCAATAACCACTCGTGGTTTGAATGAAGACGATATGCAACAAGTTGTTGATTTTATTGATGAAGCAATCCTTAATCATGATAATGATGAAGCATTATCAGAAATTGGAGATAGCGTAGAAGAAATGATGAGCGCAAGAAGATTATTCGTAATGTAAACGTTACACTAAATTTATAGAATAAAAAAAGCACCGTTCGGTGCTTTTTTTATTTAAAGTAGTGTGATTTGTATAATGTAGTTATTTTGTATTTGCTTTATAATATGCATTCATAGTTGTTAAAGAAACATTAGGGTTGCGATGATGTTGTACAATTCTTTTAATTTTCAATTTTTCTTTACGAACAAATTCTATAAATTGTTTTTCTACATT
>NZ_PJBB01000002.1 GCF_002836595.1 Tenacibaculum sp. Bg11-29 | reverse complement strand
AGATGCCGCTTCCTTAACAGGCGGAAATAGCATCAACGGAGCAACCGGAGAAGTAACGTATGTTGCAGGATGGAGTGGAACAACAACAATCACGGCAAGTGCTGCAGGATGTAACGGTCCGGCAACTACGACGCATGTAGTAACAGTAACACCAACAGTCACCATTGCAGCATTTAGCCCAGCAACAAGTACAAGATCTCAAGGAGTAGGAACAGTAACTACGACAACAACCGGAATAAATTCAACCGGAATCACCTATAGTTTAGATGCTGCTTCTTTAACAGGCGGGAATAGTATAAACGGATCAACTGGAGAAGTAACGTATGTTGCAGGTTGGAGTGGAACAACAACAATCACGGCAAGTGCCGCAGGATGTAACGGTCCTGCAACTACGACGCATGTAGTAACTATTTTATTA
>NZ_PJBB01000001.1 GCF_002836595.1 Tenacibaculum sp. Bg11-29 | reverse complement strand
GATACAGATGGCGATGGTATTCCAGATGTTGATGATTTAGATGATGATAATGATGGAATTTTAGATAGCGTAGAAGAGAATGGCGATCCAAATAGAGATACAGATGGTGATGGTATTCCAGATAGACTAGATTTAGACAGTGATGGCGACGGTATCTTAGATTTAGAAGAGAGTGGACAAAATGTAGCTGTAGTAGATGCTGATGGTAATGGCGTTTTAGATAGTACAGTAGATGCGGATAATGATGGGATCATAGATACTGCAGATGCAGATGATACAGATATCTCAGCAGGCGGAACCACCACGGCAACAGATACTGATGAAGATGGTAATCCAGACTTCCAAGATGTCGATAGTGATAATGATGGTATATCAGATTTAGTAGAAGGCGGAACGGATGCAAGTTTAGATGCGGATAATGATGGAATCTTAGACGATCAAACAGATACAGATGGCGATGGAATTGCAGATGTTGTAGATCCAGATAATGGAGGAACATCAGCAAGTACACCAGATACAGATAATGATGGTACACCAGATTATCAAGATTTAGATAGTGATAATGATGGAATCAATGATGTAGAAGAAGCAGGAGGAACCGATGCAGATGGTGATGGACAAGTAGATACGTCAGGAGCTTTAGTAGATGGAAGTAGTTTACCAGATACTGATGGCAATGGAACTCCAGATGTATTAGAGCCAAA